>NZ_JBVIDV010000009.1:254005-267521 GCF_055572195.1 Streptomyces sp. NPDC030809 | reverse complement strand
CCCCCCCCCCCCCCCCCCCCCCCCCCCCCCCCCCCCCCCCCCCCCCCCCCCCCCCCCCCCCCCCCCCCCCCCCCCCCCCCCCCCCCCCGCTCCGGCGGCTACTTGAGGGTGGCCGAGGTCAGGCCCGCCTGGATCTGGCGCTGGAAGGACAGGTAGACGACCAGCATCGGGATCATCGCGATGGTCACGCCGGCGAAGAGCACCGGCAGGTCGGTCTCGTAGCCCATCTGGTACTGGAGTTGTACGAGGCCCTGGGTGAGCATGTAGCGCTCGGGATCGCTGCTGCTCTGCGGCTGCATCAGCACCGCGGGCAGGATGTACTGGTTCCACTGGCCCAGGGTGTTGAAGATGCCGACGCTGATCAGGCCGGGCTTGGCCATGGGGAGCATCACCTGGAAGAAGATCCGGGTGTGCGAGGCCCCGTCGATCACCGCCGCCTCGTGCACGGCCGAGGGCAGGGTGCGGAAGAAGGAGTGCATGAAGAACACGGTGAACGGCATCGAGTAGGCGACGTACACCAGGATCAGGCCCTGGTAGGTGTTCAGCATGTCGAAGCGCTTGACCATGAAGAACAGCGGCACGAGGGCCAGGAAGACGGGGAACATCGCCCCGCTGACGAAGAAGTAGTAGACGAGCCGGTTCCCCCGGAAGGGGTAGCGGGCCAGGACGTACGCGGCCATCGAGCCGAACAGCATGGTCAGCGGGACCGAGAACACCATCACGATCAGGGTGTTCGCGAAGTAGTCGCCGATGCCCTTGCTCCAGGCCCGGCCGAAGGCGTCGAAGTGCCAGTTGGCCGGCCAGCTCAGGGCCGATCCGCCGATCTGGGCGTCGGTCTTGAAGGAGCCGAGCACCAGCCAGATCAGCGGCAGGACGATCAGCACCGCCCAGACGGCGAGGAAGCCGTGGGAGAAGACGTTGAGGACCGTGCCCTCGCGGCGGCGCTCGCCTTCCCCGGTCCGCCCCGAGCCGCCCGCCCGCTCCGCGGCCGCCTCGCCGGGAGCCTTGATCACAGTGGACTCAGTGGTCATCGCGTCTCCCGCTCAGAACTCGATGCGCTCGCGGCGGGTGGCACGCAGCGTGATGATGGAGAGGATCATGGTGAGGACGAGCATGACCACGCCCATCGCGCAGGCGTAGCCGCTCTTGCCGAGGTAGAGGAAGTTGCGCATGAGCACCGTGGCCATGACCTCGCTCTTGTGGTCCGGGCCGCCGCCGAACTGGCCCGAGGTCATCGTGGAGACCAGGACGAACATGTCCATCGCCACGATGCCGAGGTAGACCGCGGAGGTCTGCACCGAGTCCCACAGCAGCGGCAGGGTGACCTTGAAGAAGGTCTGGCCGCGGCCGGCGCCGTCGAGCAGCGCCGCCTCGTAGATGTCCTTCGGCACCGACTGCATGGCCGCCGAGAAGAGCACGAGGTAGAAGCCCACCCCGTGCCAGACCACGACCAGCAGCAGGCACCAGAGCACGAACTTGGGTTCGTTCAGCCATTCGATCGGCTCCTGGGGGTCGACCAGGCCGATCTTGGTGAGCACCCCGTTGAGGAGTCCGCCCTCGTCGCTGCGGTACACGGCGCCGAACAGCACCGCGAGGATGGTCAGGGAGAGCACCTGCGGGAAGAAGTAGACGATCTTGTAGAACCCCGACCCCCGCACGCCCTGCACCCCGCCGGCCCCGCCCCGCCCGCCCGCGTTCACCATGAAGGCGAAGAAGAGGGCGAGCAGGATGGTGACCACCGGGACGAACACCAGGAGCAGCAGGTTGTGCCAGATGGCGCTGAGGAAGACCTCGTCCTTCAGCAGGGCCTGGTAGTTCTCCAGCCCGACGAAGTCGAACGTCGGCGACTGGCCGGTCCAGTTGGTGAAGGAATAGCCGAATGTCTGCACATACGGCCAGATGACGAAGGTCAGGTACAGCGCGAGGGGCACGAACAGGAACCCGGCGATGAAGCCGGCCCGTCCCCTGCTCTTGGCTACGTGGCTCATGGTGTCCGTCCCTGGTGGTCCCGGGTGGCCGATGGCGCGTCAGTCGCGGTGGTTGTTCTTGGCGTTGGGGTCCTTGGCCGCCTTGTCGACCGCCGCCTGGGCCCGCTTGATCCACTCCTTGGGCTGGATGCGCTTGGCCATCAGCTCGTTCGACGCGTTCTGGATGTCCAGGTCCATCTGGCTGTACCAGTCCGGGTAACGGTAGTTGAAGACGTTGTCCCCGGCCGCCTTCAACGCCTCCACGGCCGACTTCGTGCCGGGCCGGAGCTGCACGTTCGGGTCAACGCCGTCCTTGACGATGGTCAGCGAGTTGGCCTGCTGCGCGAAGAGGGTGGACCATTCGCGGGACAGCATCGAACGGACGAACTCCATGCCGCCGGCCTTGTTCGAGGCCTTCTCCGGCACGATGAAGGGCTCGCCGGCCCCGGCCCGGATGGCCTCGAAGGGCAGCTTGCTGTCGGCCAGGACCGGCATGGGCAGGAAGCGCATGTCGAAGTCGTCCGGGGTCTGCTTGATCTGCTCGTTCTCCAGCCAGGAGCCGCAGGTGATGAAGGCGGCCTTGTACTGGTTCCAGCGGGTCTGCGAGTCGGTGTGCGTCAGGCCGTTGGTGCCCGGCATGAGCAGGCCCTTCTCGACCACCTCGTAGACGGCCTCGACGGCCTCCAGCGCGACGGGGTTGCCCGCGAACGCGTTCTTCTCCAGGTTGTCGATCGCCTTCATGGCGTCCAGGCCGCCCTTCTTGGCGATCAGGTCCATGATGGCGACGTTGATGTAGTACGGGTACTTGCCCTGGTGGGCGAGGCCGCCGATGCCCGCGGCCTTGGCCTTCGTACAGACCGCCAGGAACTCGTCCCAGGTCTTCGGCGGGGTCCAGCCCTTCTCCTTGAAGAGCTTGCCGGAGTACCACAGGCCCCAGACGGTGTAGACGTAGTTCACCGAGACGAACTTGCCGCCCTGCATGCCCTGCTCGACGGTGCCGGGGATGAGCATGTCCCGGACCTTCTTGGTGGGGTCGTCCAGCGAGGGGGCGTCGAGGACCGGGGTCAGGTCGGCGAGCTGCCCGCCCTTGAAGAGCACGTCCAGCTTGATCTGCTGGGCGCCGGAGTCGTCGATGACGTCCGGCGGGTTGCCGCCGTTGAAGCGCGGCTGGAGCTTGGCGGTGATCTCCTGGGTGCCGAGGTGGGAGGAGGAGGTGCCCCACTTCTTGTCGAAGGCGGCCTCCCAGGCCTTGGCGTAGTCGTCGCCGTAGCCGCCCTTGAAGACGACCACGTCGAGCTTGCTGCCCTTGACCACGCCGAAGGGGTTGTTCTTGTCCGCCTTGCCGCTGGCGGTGGCGTTCGGCTTCTCCTCACCGCCTCCGGACGCGCACGCGGA
Organism: Streptomyces sp. NPDC030809; assembly: GCF_055572195.1. Classification (NCBI taxonomy): domain Bacteria; kingdom Bacillati; phylum Actinomycetota; class Actinomycetes; order Kitasatosporales; family Streptomycetaceae; genus Streptomyces; species Streptomyces sp. NPDC030809. The sequence goes on along the minus strand of NZ_JBVIDV010000009.1, from coordinate 264,159 downwards.
GAGGAAGCTCATCGTCGGCACCGTGATGAGGCCGAGTGCCGCGGAGCGCTTGATCAGATCGCGGCGGCCGAGGCCCGCCGCTTCCTGAACGGGCTTGCGCTCGCCGTGGGCGGAGGTGGATCCCATGCTCATGTCCTCGCCTTCGTCAGGAGTGTGCAGGAGGGCCGGAAATCACGGCAGTTGCCGTGCATGCGGACGTTGCCGCAGGTCCCCGCCGTCCCCCGGTCCGGGGCCGCGTGGGCCGCGGCGATCCGGACGCGCACAGGTATAGTCCACTCCCGCTCGGGTGAGCAAGATCGTGCACAAGGATCACCCCCGGCTTTTCCGAGTTGAGACCTCTCCGTCACACGGGAAGCCTTCCCCGAAAAAGCGGAAGGGCCGTACCCCCTTAACGGGGATACGGCCCTCTGGTGCCGAGGTCCGGCCGATCAGCGCATTCAGCCGCGGATCAGGTTCCGCAGGACGTACTGCATGATGCCGCCGTTGCGGTAGTAGTCCGCCTCACCGGGGGTGTCGATGCGGACGACCGCGTCGAACTCCACGCCGGTGTCGGTGGTGACCTTGACCGTGCTCGGGGTGGTGCCCTCGTTCAGCTCCGTGATGCCGGTGATGGAGAAGGTCTCCTCGCCGGTCAGGCCGAGCGAGTCGGCCGACTGGCCGGCCGGGAACTGCAGCGGCAGGACGCCCATGCCGATGAGGTTCGAGCGGTGGATGCGCTCGTACGACTCGGTGATGACGGCCTTGACGCCGAGGAGCGCGGTGCCCTTGGCGGCCCAGTCGCGGGACGAGCCGGAGCCGTACTCCTTGCCGCCCAGGATGACCAGCGGGATGCCGGCGGCCTGGTAGTTCTGCGAGGCGTCGTAGATGAAGGAGACCGGGCCGCCCTCGACGGTGAAGTCGCGGGTGAAGCCGCCCTCGGTGCCCGGCGCGATCTGGTTGCGCAGGCGGATGTTGGCGAAGGTGCCGCGGATCATGACCTCGTGGTTGCCGCGGCGCGAGCCGTAGGAGTTGAAGTCGCGACGCTCCACACCGTGCTCGGTGAGGTACTTGCCGGCCGGGGTGTCGGCCTTGATGGCGCCGGCCGGGGAGATGTGGTCGGTGGTGACCGAGTCGCCCAGCTTGGCCAGGACGCGGGCGCCGGCGATGTCGGTGACCGGGGTGGTCTCCATCGTCATGCCCTCGAAGTACGGGGGCTTGCGCACGTAGGTGGACTGCGGGTCCCACTCGAAGGTGTTGCCGGTCGGGATCGAGAGCGCCTGCCACTGGGCGTCGCCCGCGAAGACGTCCTGGTAGGACTTCGAGAACATGTCCTCGCCGATGGCGTTGGCGACGACGTCGTTGACCTCGGCCTCCGACGGCCAGATGTCCTTGAGGAAGACCGGGTTGCCCTCGGTGTCGGTGCCCAGCGCGTCCTTGGTGATGTCCACCTTCATGGAGCCCGCGAGGGCGTACGCGACGACCAGCGGCGGGGAGGCCAGGTAGTTCATCTTGACGTCGGGGTTGATCCGGCCCTCGAAGTTGCGGTTGCCCGAGAGGACCGAGGTGACCGCGAGGTCGTGCTCGTTGACGGCCTTGGAGACCTCCTCCGGCAGCGGGCCGGAGTTGCCGATGCAGGTGGTGCAGCCGTAGCCGACGAGGTTGAAGCCGACCTTGTCGAGGTACGGGGTCAGACCGGCCTTGTCGAAGTAGTCCGTGACGACCTTCGAGCCCGGGGCGAGGGTGGTCTTGACCCACGGCTTGCGGGTCAGGCCCTTCTCCACGGCCTTCTTCGCCACGAGCGCGGCGGCGACCATGACGTACGGGTTCGAGGTGTTGGTGCAGGAGGTGATCGCGGCGACGGTGACGGCGCCGTGGTCGAGCGTGTAGGTGGTGCCGTCGGGGGCGGTCACCTGGACCGGGTTCGACGGGACGCCGTTGCTGACGGCCGGGGCGTCGGAGGCCGGGAAGGACTCCTCGCCGGCCTCGTCGGCGGTCGAGACGTAGTTGCGGACGTCCTGGGCGAACTGCGCGGCGGCGTTCGCGAGGACGATGCGGTCCTGCGGGCGCTTCGGGCCGGCGATCGACGGGACGACGGTGGAGAGGTCGAGCTCCAGCTTCTCGGAGAAGTCGGGCTCGGCGGCCGGGTCCAGCCAGAGGCCCTGCTCCTTGGCGTACGCCTCGACGAGCGCGACCTGCTGCTCGGAGCGGCCGGTCAGGCGCAGGTAGTTCAGCGTCTCGCCGTCGATCGGGAAGACCGCGGCGGTGGAGCCGAACTCCGGCGACATGTTGCCGATGGTGGCGCGGTTCGCCAGCGAGGTGGCGGCGACGCCCTCACCGTAGAACTCGACGAACTTGCCGACGACGCCGTGCTTGCGCAGCATCTCGGTGATGGTCAGCACCAGGTCGGTGGCGGTGGTGCCGGTGGGCAGCTCGCCGGTCAGCTTGAAGCCGACGACGCGCGGGATCAGCATGGAGACCGGCTGGCCGAGCATGGCGGCCTCGGCCTCGATGCCGCCGACGCCCCAGCCGAGCACACCGAGGCCGTTGACCATGGTGGTGTGGGAGTCGGTGCCGACGAGGGTGTCGGGGTACGCCTGGCCGTTGCGGACCATGACGGTGCGCGCCAGGTGCTCGATGTTCACCTGGTGGACGATGCCGGTGCCCGGCGGGACGACCTTGAAGTCGTCGAAGGCGGTCTGGCCCCAGCGCAGGAACTGGTAGCGCTCCTTGTTGCGGCCGTACTCCAGCTCGACGTTCTGCGCGAACGCGTCGTGGGTGCCGAACTTGTCCGCGATGACGGAGTGGTCGATGACCATCTCGGCCGGGGAGAGCGGGTTGATCTTCGCCGGGTCGCCGCCGAGCGCGGCGACGGCCTCGCGCATGGTGGCGAGGTCGACGACACAGGGCACACCGGTGAAGTCCTGCATGATCACGCGGGCCGGCGTGAACTGGATCTCCTGGCTCGGCTGGGCCTGGGAGTCCCAGTTGCCGAGCGCGCGGATGTGGTCGGCGGTGATGTTGGCGCCGTCCTCGGTGCGGAGCAGGTTCTCCAGCAGCACCTTCAGGCTGTAGGGCAGGCGGGCGGAGCCCTCCACCTTGTCCAGCTTGAAGATCTCGTACGACTCGTCGCCCACCTGCAGGGTGGTGCGGGCGTCGAAGCTGTTCGCCGACACGACAGTCTCCTTCAGTGCATGAATTCGCGCGTTCTACCGCATCCTGCCGCCACGCCCTGTGGCCAATCCGCTAAGGTAAGGCTAAGTTAGGTCACCCTTACCACGGGGGCGGCTGCGGTGCGCCTTCGGCAGATATCTCGATGTCGAGATAACTCTAGTACATGTCCGGGCGGCGAGACGAAGCACGCACCTCCAGACCTGCCGGGACGGTGAGCTGCCCGGGCCGTTCCGGGCGCCCGGACTCGACCAGGGCCACCAGCGCGGACACCGCCGCCTCCCCCAGCACCTCCGGCCGCAGGGTCACCGTGCTCACCGCCGGATCGCCCGTCCCGTAGGCCGGATCCTCGCTCGCGCACACCAGCAGCAGGTCCCCCGGAATCCGCAGGCCGTGCCGCGCGGCGGCGGCCAGCACCTGGCGGCCGCCGGGGTCGTAGGCGCAGTACACCGCGTCCGGGCGCGTTCCCGCGGCGGCGCCGAAGTACGGGTCGAAGGCACGGCCCGGCGTGTCGCCGGGATCGAAGGGGACCACAAGCGGAACCTGTCCCCTTTCTTCACACCATCGCTCGTACGCCTCGGTTACTGCGTTCGTGTAGTTCTCCTGGCCGTAACCGGAATGGAGGGCCGGGCGCCGGGCCCCGGCCCGGGCCAGATGGTCGAGCACCTCGCGCGTGGTGGCGGCGTGGTCGTTGTCCACCCAGACGTCCCCCGGGTGCGGATCGGCCGGCCGGCCGTCGAAGACCACCGGCATCCGGCGGGCCCGCAGGGCGCGCAGCACCGGGTCCCCCGCGGGGCTGTCGAGGAGCAGCATCCCGTCCACGGCGAGGGTGTGCCACAGGGCCTCGGCGCACCGCTCGGCCGGCAGGGTGGTCAGGGCGTAGCCGCGGGCGTGGGCGGCGGAGGTGGCGGCGGTGATCAGCCGGGAGAAGTAGGCGATGCCCGCGAAGTCCCAGGGCAGGCCGGCGTACGTGGTCACGGCGAGCCCGAGGGTGCGGGTACGGGGTCCGCGGCGGGAGCCGTAGCCGAGGGCGGCGGCGATCTCGCGGACCCGGCGGCGGGTGCCCTCGCCGACCCGGCCGGTGCCGTTGAGGGCATGGGAGACCGTCGCGGTGGACACCTCTGCGGCCCGCGCGATGTCGGCGATGGTGGGTCCCGGCACGGGCGCCATCGTACGGAGGTTCCCGTGCGGGCCGCGGCGGCGGCGTGCGGAATCCGTCGTCCGCGACTGCTTCTGGTTAAGGACTTAATCACCGAGTGTCCTCTGCCACAGCGACGTTTGGAGGGGCCATGGAGGTCAAGAAGTCAGCTCTGTCCCGCAGGGGGCTGCTCGCGGCGGGGGCCGCGGGCCTGGCCGGTGCGGCGGTGGGCACGGCGGGGGCGGCCCCGGCGGCCGCCGCGTCCGGTGCGGCCCGCGGGGCCGGTTCCGCCTCCCTGATCGTCCACAACGCCCGGGTGTTCACCGGCGTGCCGGGGGCGCGGCCCGCCGAGGCGGTCGCGGTCGGCCGGGACGGCCGGATCCTGGCGACCGGGACCGGTGCGGCGGTGCGGCGGCTGATCGGCCGGGACACCGAGGTGGTCAACGCCCGGGGCAACACGGTGATGAGCGGGATCCACGACGGGCACGTGCACCCGCTGGGGGCCGGGGACCGCTCGCTGCGGCCCTCCCTGGAAGGTGCCGAGACCACCGTGGCGGAGCTCCAGGAGATCCTGAAGGGCTTCCTCGCCGACACCGGCGGTGCGGGCGCGGAGCCGGACACCTGGCTCGTGGTGGAGGACTGGAACCCGGTCGGCCTGCTGCCCACCGGCACCAACCCGCACCACAGCATGCTGGACGCCCTGCCGACGCGGCGCCCGGTGGTGCTGGTCGGCGGCGACGGGCACAACCTGTGGGCCAACCGGCGGGCGCTGGACGTCGCGGGCATCACCGCGGCCACCCCGGACCCGGTCGGCGGGAAGATCGTGAAGGGGCCGGACGGGCAGCCGACCGGAGTGCTGAAGGACGACGCCCAGGTGCTGGTGACCCGGCACGTGCCGGAGCCGACCACCGCCGAGCTGGTGGCGGCCTGCGCCAAGGTGCTGGCCGAGGCCGCCGCCTCCGGCGTCACCACGATGATGGACGCGCTGGTGGGCCGGCACGAACTGGAGCTCTACCGGGAGCTGGCCGGGGCGGGGAAGCTGCCCCAGCGGATCGTGCCGGCGATCCGGCTGGACGCGGCGCAGGCGAAGGACCCGGCGGGCTCGCTCGCGTACGCGCGCGGTCTGCGCAGGGAGTTCGAGGGGGTGCGCGGGCTGCGGTTCGGGATGGTCAAGGTGTTCCTCGACGGGGTCATCGAGTACCCGGCGCAGACGGCCGCCCTGTTGAAGCCCTACCTGGACGGCCACGGCAAGCCCACTACGAACCGGGGCGAACTGTATGTTTCGGCACGGAACTACGGGAAGCTGTCGGCGGCGTTCAACGCGGCCGGCTGGCAGATGCACGCGCACGGCCTGGGCGACCGGGCGGTGCGCACGGCCCTCGACGGCTACGCGTACGCCCGCCGGGCGACCGGCCGCACGGACGCCCGCAACGCGGTGGCGCACCTCCAGATCGTGGACCCCGCGGACCTGAAGCGGTTCGCGCAGCTGGGGGTGGCGGCCTGCATGCAGCTCCAGTGGGCGGCGAAGGACACCTGGACCATGGAGGCCCTGCTGCCGTACATCGGGCCGGAGCGGCACCGCTGGATGTACCCGGCGCGCAGCCTGGAGAAGGCCGGGGCTCGACTGTCGGGCGGCTCCGACTGGCCCGTGGACGCGCTCCAGGTGTGGAACCAGATCCGTACGGCGATCGACCGCAAGGGCGCCCACGGGGAGGGCGAGCTGTACCGGGAGCTGGAGGGGCTGAGCCGGGCCTCGACCCTGCGGATGCACACCCTCGGCACCGCCTGGCAGCTGCGCCAGGACCGGCTGACGGGCACGGTGGAGCAGGGCAAGGCGGCCGACCTGGTGCTGCTGGACCGGGATGTGACGCGCTGCCCGGTCAAGGACATCAGCGGCACGCAGGTGGAGCTGACGCTGGTGGGCGGCCGGGCGGTGCACGACGCGCACTCGGCGACGGGCCGGGCGGCCGCGGCCCGGCTGGCCCGCGCGGCGGCCGGCCCGCGCCCGGCCTCGTACGCGGCGGTGCACGGCGGCCGGCACCGCGCGTGCGGCTGCACCAGCCACTGACCCGCCGCCCCGCCGCCCCAGCGGCGAACGGGCAACAGCCTCGCCGGACACCCGGGGCACGGGGCGCACCCCCAGCCTCGCCGGCGTTTGAGGCACGGGGCACAACCCACCGCCTCCCCGGACACCCGAGGCACGGGGCGCAACCCACCGCCTCGCCGGCGTTTGAGGCACGGGGCGCCCCCCAGCCTCGCCGGACGCCCGGGGCACGGGGCGCACCCCCCAACCTCGCCGGCGTTTGAGGCACGGGACGCAACCCACCGCCTCCCCGGACACCCGAGGCACGGGGCACAACCCACCGCCTCGCCGGCGTTTGAGGCACGGGGCCCCCAGCCTCGCCGGACGCCCGGGGCACGGGGCACCCCCAACCTCGCCGCGTTTGAGGCACGGGACGCAACCCACCGCCTCCCCGGACACCCGGGGCACGGGGCACAACCCCCAGCCTCGCCGGCGTTTGAGGCGCGGGTCCGGGCGGAGCCCGGTGCCCGGCGTCGGCCGGGGTGTCCTGGGGCTCCGGCGGGCCCGGTTCCAGGCCGGGGGCCGGGCCCGCGCCCGTACGGGCGTGCTCAGGCGCCCGCCCGCGCCGGGACCGGCACCGGGACGGGGGCGGAGGCCGGGGCCGGGGCCGCGGCCAGGCCGTGCCGGGCCGCCCAGGAGTTGAGCGCGGCGGCGATCTCCGCCGGGCGGTCCTCCGGGCAGAGGTGGGCCGCGGTGCCGCAGTACTCGGTCTCCAGCGCGGAGACGTGCTCCTGCGCCCAGGCCACCTCCGCGGGCCCGGTCATCAGGGTCGGGGAGCCGTCGAAGGTGAGGAGGAGCTTGGGCACCCCGGGACTGTCCGCGAGCCAGGCGTCGTACGCCTGCACCCGGGCCACCACGTCGGCCGGCTCCCCGTCCAGCGGCATGGAGCGGGCCCATTGGAGCATCGGCAGGCGGCTCTCGCGGGTCGGGTACGGGGCGGCGTACACCGCCCGGTCGGCCTCGGTCAGCGGGGCCAGCACCGTCCGGCCGAGGCTGTCCTCGATGAAGAGGTTCCGGTCGAGGACCATCTCCTCGCCCACCCCGGGGGTGCGCAGGGCCTCGAACCGGCCGCGGGCCTCGGCCGGGTACCCCTCCCAGGACATGGGCCGCAGGATCGTCTCCATGAAGGCGAGGCCGCGGACCCGGCCGGGGTGGCGGGCGGCGTGGTCGAAGGCGAGCGCCCCGCCCCAGTCCTGGCCGACGAGCACGGCCTCCTCGATGCCGAGCGCCTCGAACCAGGCGTCGAGATGGCGGGCGTGGTCCTCGAAGCGGTACTCCCCGCCGGGCTTGCCGGAGCGGCCCATCCCGATCAGGTCGGGCGCCAGCACCCGGACCCCCTCCCCGATGCGCGGCAGCACGTGCCGCCACAGGTGCGAGGAGGTGGGGTTGCCGTGGAGGAAGACGAAGGGCACCGCACCGGCGGCGGCTTCGCCGCGGTCCTCGTGGTACATGGCCGACCCGAGCACGTCGATCGTGGGCATGGCGGTCTCCTTCCGCACGTCCCGCCGCCGGACACCATTCGTTGGTCCGACTAACGTTTGTGACACCAACGAAGCTATACCGTTGGTGCCACCAACGCAATGGGTACGATCGGCGGCATGAGCACGGACGAGGAAGAAGCCGTCCCGGCGCGCCTGCGCCGGCTGCCCAGCCGACTGCTGGCCCAGGTCTCCACCCACGCCCAGCGCCTGGTCGCGGAGGGACTGAACGGGGCAGACGCCCACAAATGGCACTACGCGGTGATGGTCGCACTGGAGGAGTACGGACCGGCCAGCCAGGCCGGACTGAGCGTCCGCACCGGCATCCACCGCAGCGACCTGGTGGCGGTCCTCAACGAACTCGCCGCGCGCGAACTGGTGGAGCGGGCCCCGGATCCGGCGGACCGGAGGCGCAACACCGTCTCGCTGACGGCGCAGGGCCGGCGCCGGCTGCACCGGCTGGAGCGGCTCCTCGGGCACGCGCAGGACGAACTGCTCGCCCCGCTGTCCGCCGCCGAGCGCGAGCAGCTGACCGGCCTGCTCGAACGGCTGGCCGCCCACCATGCGCGCACCGGGGGGACGATGGGGGCAGAGGCGACCTGACGGGCGATAACACCCGTTTGCCGCACCCGCGGCTGGCGACATCTCATATCTGAGATACGGTGCACCCATGGCAGACGACTACCTCGTACGCATCGGCAAGCTCATCCGTGACGCCCGTCAGCACCGGGGCTGGACACAGAGTCAGCTTGCCGATGCGCTCGGCACGAGCCAGAGCGCGGTGAACCGCATCGAGCGCGGCAACCAGAACATCAGCCTTGAGATGATCGCCCGAATCGGTGAAGCCCTCGACAGCGAGATCGTCTCGCTCGGCTACGCCGGCCCGATGCACCTGCGCGTGGTCGGCGGCCGCCGACTGTCCGGCGCCATCGACGTCAAGACCAGCAAGAACGCCTGCGTCGCCCTGCTCTGCGCCACCCTGCTCAACAAGGGCCGCACGGTGCTGCGCCGGGTCGCCCGCATCGAGGAGGTCTACCGCCTCCTGGAGGTCCTCGGCTCCATCGGCGTCCGCACCCGCTGGATCAACGGCGGGGTGGACCTCGAAATCGTCCCGCCCGCCCACCTGGACATGGACGCCATCGACGCGGAGGCGGCCCGCCGCACCCGCAGCATCATCATGTTCCTCGGCCCGCTGCTGCACCGGATGGACCGCTTCCGGCTGCCGTACGCCGGCGGCTGCGACCTCGGCACGCGCACCATCGAGCCGCACATGATCGCGCTGCGCCGGTTCGGCCTGGACATCACGGCCACCGAGGGGCTCTACCACGCCGAGGTCGAGGCCGGGATCTCCCCCGAGCGCCCGATCGTGCTGACCGAGCGCGGGGACACCGTCACCGAGAACGCGCTGCTGGCCGCCGCCCGGCACGACGGCGTGACCGTCATCCGCAACGCCTCCTCCAACTACATGGTCCAGGACCTCTGCTTCTTCCTGGAGGCGCTGGGCGTCCGCATCGAGGGCATCGGCACCACCACCCTGACCGTGCACGGCGTCCCGAACATCGACGTGGACGTGGACTACTCCCCCTCCGAGGACCCGGTCGAGGCGATGAGCCTGCTGGCCGCCGCGGTGGTCACGGAGTCCGAGCTCACCATCCGCCGGGTGCCGATCGAGTTCATGGAGATCGAGCTCGCGGTCCTGGAGGAGATGGGCCTCGACCACGACCGCTCCGCCGAGTACACGGCGGACAACGGCCGCACCCGGCTGGTGGACCTGACGGTCCGCCCGTCGAAGCTGGAGGCGCCGATCGACAAGATCCACCCGATGCCGTTCCCGGGTCTGAACATCGACAACGTCCCGTTCTTCGCGGCCATCGCCGCCACGGCCCAGGGCCAGACCCTGATCCACGACTGGGTCTACGACAACCGCGCCATCTACCTCACCGACCTCAACCGCCTCGGCGGCCGCCTCCAGCTCCTGGACCCGCACCGGGTCCTGGTCGAGGGCCCCACCCGCTGGCGCGCCGCCGAGATGATGTGCCCGCCGGCCCTGCGCCCGGCCGTGGTCGTCCTCCTCGCGATGATGGCCGCCGAGGGCACCTCGGTCCTGCGCAACGTGTACGTGATCAACCGCGGCTACGAGGAACTCGCGGAGCGCCTCAACTCGGTGGGCGCACAGATCGAGATCTTCCGGGACATCTAGGAAGAATCCGGCACCTGCACGGCAGCGGGGGGGGGGGGGGGGAGGGGGGGGGGGGGGGGGGGGGGGGGGGGGGGGGGGGGGGGGGGGGTTGGGGGGGGGGGGGGGGGG
>NZ_JBVIDV010000009.1:118086-253996 GCF_055572195.1 Streptomyces sp. NPDC030809 | reverse complement strand
AGGGACATTCCCGTGTACACCCACACCCACCCCCCCACCCCCCCCCCCCCCCCCCCCCCCCCCCCCCCCTCCCCCCCCCCCCGCTGCCGTGCGGCACGTGCCTCTGTCTCATTTTCTGCACAACACGTAAATCACATCGTCCGTTTGTGTAAGTTGAGCGCCGCTCCAACTGGAGTCACACACGCACCATCTGGGAGGGGACCCCCTTGAAGAAGACCGCCGTCCTCGTCTCGGCCGTCGCGCTCGCGGCCGCCGCGTTCACCGCTCCGCCGGCCGGGGCCGCGACGCACCAGGGCGGGGTGCACTTCGGCGCGCTCCAGTTCGACGGGCCGGGGGCGGACCTGCCCAAGACCAACGCGAAGCTGAACGCCGAGTTCGTGGACCTGCACAACAACACCCGGTACCCGGTCACGCTGACCGGCTACACGGTCAAGACCGCCTCCGGTTTCTCCTACACGTTCGGCTCGTTCAAGCTGGGCGCGTACCAGACCGTGCGGCTGCACAACGGCCAGGGCGGCAACACCGCGAAGCACGTGTACCGCAAGAAAGACAACTACTGGTTCAACAACAGCGGCGGCTCGGTCACCCTCTACGCCTCGAACGGCGTGAAGAAGGACTCCTGCTCCTGGCGCGCCAACGGCCGGGGCTACACCACCTGCCACTGAGGCCCGGCGGGCCGCACGGGCGTTTTCCGGCCGAGGGGCCGGAAGGACTCCCCCGTGCGGCCCCCGCCCCGCACACTTGCCGGTAACGGCCACCGACGAGGGAGCAGCATGGCGAGCGCGCACACGAAGACCCCCGGACCCGCGGGGAACCTGCTGCTCGGGTCGCTGCCCGACCTCAAGAAGGACCCGCTCGGCACCTACCTGCGCGCGCACCGCGAGCACGGCGACGTGGTGCAGATCTCGGTCGGGCCCCCGGGACTGCGCTACCGGCTGTACGGGGTGTTCTCCGCCGAGGGGGTCCAGCAGGTGCTGGGCGGCGCCTCCGCGGCGAACTTCCGCAAGGACAACGCCATTTACCAGGAGATCCGGGAGTCCCTCGGCAACGGTCTGCTGACCAGCCAGGACACGGACTACCTGCGGCAGCGCCGGCTGGTGCAGCCGCTGTTCACCCGGCGCCGGGTGGACGGGTACGCGGCCGCGGTGGCGGCCGAGACCGAGGCCCTGCTGAAGACGCGGTGGGGCCGCAGCGCCCCGGACGGCGGGATCGTGGACGTCGGCGAGGACATGATGGGGCTGGCGCTGCGCACGGTGGCCCGGATCCTGTTCGGCGCGGACGTGGACGCGGCCTCGGAGGTCGTGGACCGCTGCTTCCCGCAGATCACCGAGTACACCATCCGGCGCGGGTACTCCCCCGTGAAGCCGCCCCGCACCTGGCCCACGCCCGCCAACCGGCGCGCGGCCGCCGCGATCGCCGAGCTGTACGGGGTGTGCGACCGGATCATCGCCGGCCGGGAGCGCGGCCGCGACGGGGAGGGCGAGGACCTGCTGACCCTGCTGGCCGCCGCGCGCAGTTCGGAGGACGGCGCCTTCGACGCGGCCGAACTCCGCGACCAGGTCCTGATCTTCCTGCTGGCCGGGCACGAGACCACCGCCACCTCGCTGGCCTTCACCCTGCACCTGCTGGCCCGGCACCCGGCCGAACAGGACCTGGTGCGCCGGGAGATCGCCGAGGTGCTGGGCGGGCGCACCCCCGAGGCGGCGGACATGGAGAAGCTGCCCCGCCTGACCCGGGTGCTCAAGGAGGCCATGCGGCTGTATCCGGCGGCTCCGCTGATCGGGCGCCGGTCCGTGGCCGTCGCGGAGATCGGCGGGCAGGTCATCCCGGCGGGGGCCGACGTGATCCTCGCCCCGTGGGTGACCCACCGGCACCCCGAGTACTGGCCCGACCCGGAGCGCTTCGACTCCGACCGCTTCCTCCCGGAGGCCGAGGCGGCCCGGCCGCGCTACGCCTGGTACCCGTTCGGCGGCGGCCCGCGCGCCTGCATCGGGCAGCACTTCTCGATGCTGGAGTCGGTGGTCGCGCTGGCGATGCTGCTGCGCTCCCACGCCTTCGAGCCGGTGACCGACCCCCGGCACGGGGACGAGGTGCCGGTGGCGGCGGGGATCACGCTCACCCCGCTGGCCCCGGTCCGCTGCCGGATCCGGCCCCTGGGCTGACCGGGGCCGGCCCGCCACCGGGGCGCATCGCCCGGGGGCGGGCCGGAATCCGCGGCCCCTCAGCCCATCGGGGGGCCGTGGTTGCCCTTGAGGCGCTCGATGTCGTCCGGGCGGACCTGGATGGCGAAGAGGGCGATGAGGGCGCCGACCCCGGCGAACACGGCCGCGGCGATGAAGGCCCGGGTGACCCCGTAGGTGAGCACCTGGTCGCCCCACGGGTCGGGGAGCAGGCGGGTGCGTTCGAAGCGCAGCCGCTCGGCGGGGGTGGCCTGGGCCAGGAAGGCCGGGACGGCCTTGTCGGCCTCGGTGTTGCTGGCCGTGCCGAAGACCGTCACGAGGATGGACAGGCCGAGCGATCCGCCCACCTGCTGGGTGGCGTTGAGCAGGCCGGAGGCGGCGCCCGATTCGTGGTCGGGCACCCGGGACAGGGCCATCAGGGTGAGGGAGACGAACTGCAGGCCCATGCCGAGGCTGAAGACGAGCATCGGTCCGAGGATGCTGCCGAGGTACGTGGAGTGGACGCCGGTCAGCGTGAGCCAGGCCAGGCCCGCGGCCGACAGCAGGGCGCCGATCACCATGAAGGGCTTCGGCCCGTACTTCGGCAGCAGCTGCGAGGTGACGCCCGCCCCGACCGCGATCACCGCGCTGACCGGCAGGAAGGCCAGTCCGGCCCGCAGCGGGCTGAAGTCCAGCACGTTCTGCACGAAGAGGGTCAGGAAGAAGAACATGCCGAAGATCGCACAGGCGAGCATGAGCATGATGCCGTAGGTCCCGGCGCGGTTGCGGTCGGCGAACATGTGCAGCGGGGTGATCGGCTGGGCGGAGCGGCGCTCGATGAGCACGTACGCGGTCAGCAGGACCACGGCGGCGGCGAAGGAGCCCAGGGTGAGCGGGTCCCGCCAGCCGTCCTGGGCGGCCCGGATGAACCCGTAGACCAGGGCCACCATGCCCACCGTGGCGGTCACGGCGCCGGTGAAGTCGAAGTGGCCGGGGTGCCGTTGGGATTCCTTGAGCACCCGGGGCGCGGCGAAGGCGATCAGCAGCGCGATGGGCACGTTGACGAAGAAGATCCACCGCCAGTCGAGCCATTCGACGAGGATGCCGCCGAGCAGGAGGCCGATCGCGCCGCCGCCGGCCGAGACGCCGGCGAAGACGCCGAACGCCCGGTTGCGCGCGGGCCCTTCGGTGAAGGTCGTCGTGATCAGTGCCAGCGAGGTCGGGGAGGCGATGGCCCCGCCCCCGCCCTGGAGGGCGCGTGCGGCGAGCAGCTGGCCGGAGTTCTGGGCGAAGCCGCCGAGCAGGGAGGCCAGGCCGAAGAGCAGGACGCCGAAGATGAAGACCCGGCGCCGGCCGAGGATGTCGCCCGTGCGGCCGCCGAGCAGCAGCAGCCCGCCGAAGGTGAGCGTGTACGCGTTGACCACCCAGGAGAGGCTGGTCGTGGAGAACCCGAGCGCCGTCTGGATGTGCGGCAGCGCGATGTTCACGATCGTGATGTCGAGGACGATCATCAGCTGGCAGGAGGCGATGACGAACAGGGCGAGCCCGTTCCCGTCTCCTCGGACCTTGCCGTCGGTCCCGGTGGTGGTCGGCAGAGTTTTCCGGTCCACCCTTTCGACGCTAAGCCCGGCCCCGGGGGGTCACCACTCGAACGGCCTAACGCCGACCCGGGGAGGCCCAGGTGTAATTTCACATGTCACACTGCCATCATGGACTCCTATCTCCAGCTCTCCGCCCGGACCGGGCGCTTCACCTTCGGCGCGCCGCGCGCCGCCGCCTTCGGCGACCAGGGCCGGCTCCTGTACTTCCTGCGCTCGACCGGGGCCGCGGACCCGGTGGACTCGCTGTGGGTCCTCGACACCGCCGACGGCCCGGCCGGCCCGGCCGGCACCGAGCGGCTGCTCGCCGACCCGGCCCTGCTCGCCCCCGAGGGCGGGGAGCTGCCCGCGGCCGAGCGGCGGCTGCGCGAGCGGATCCGGCTGACCGCCCCCGGCATCGGCTCCTTCGCCCTGTCCGGGGACGGGAGGTCCGCGGTGTTCGCCCTGTACGGCCGGGTCTTCCGGGTCCGCGGGGACGCGGCCCCCGGCGCCGGGTCCCCGCAGGAGCTGCCGGTGGCCGGCCCCGCCTTCGACCCCCGCCCCTCGCACGACGGCTCGAAGGTCGCGTACGTCACCGGCGACGCGCTGCACGTCTCCCCCGGCGGCCGGGTCAGCCCGCAGGACGGGGCCCGCTGGGGGGTGTCCGAGTTCGCCGCCGCCGAGGAGCTCGGCCGCTCCCGCGGCCACTGGTGGTCGCCGGACGGGGTGGCCCTGCTGGCCGCCCGGGTGGACGAATCGGCCCTGCCCCGCCGCTGGTTCGCCGACCCCGCGCACCCCGAGCGGCCCGCCGAGGACTTCGCGTACCCGCAGGCCGGCGGGCCCAACGCCGACGTGCAGCTGTGGGTGCTCGGCGGCGACGGCGGCCGGGTCCGCCTGGAGTGGGACTCCGGGGAGTTCCCGTACGTCTCCGAGGCCGAATGGGCCTCGGCCGGGGAGATCCTGCTGACCGTGCAGGACCGGCTCCAGCAGACCGTCCTGCTGCTCTCCGCCGACCCGGTGACCGGGCGCACCCGCGAGCTCTCCCGTACCCTGCACCCCCACTGGGTGGACCCGCTGCCCGGCACCCCGGCCCGGCTCCCCGACGGCCGGCTGCTCACCGCCGCCGACACCCCCGGCGGCGCCGCGCGCGGGCTGGCCCTGGACGGCAGGCTCCGCACCGGGGACGGCATCCAGGTCCGCCGGGTCGCGGGGGTGCACGCGGGGGCGCTGCTGGCCGAGGCCGGGCTGCGCGACCCGGCCGAACAGCAGGTCGTGCTGATCGACCCCGAGACCGGCGAGGTGCGTCCGCTGGCCGACGGTCCCGGGGTGCACACGGTGACCGCCGGCTCCGGGGCCCTCCTCCTCACCTCGGCGGACGCCGGCGGGATCCGCCGTACCGTACGGGCCGCGGACGGGCGGGAGTTCGCGCTGCGGGACCTGTCGCAGCCGCTGCCGTACCGGGTGGCCCCGCTGCTCGCCCGGGTGACCGAGCGGGGGCTGCCCACCTCGCTGGTGCTGCCCCGCGGCCACCGGGCCGGGGAGCGGCTGCCCGTGCTCCTCGACGTGTACGGCGGCCCCGGCTACCAGGCGGTGTCCGCCGAGCCGCGCCGCTGGCAGGCCCGGCAGTGGTGGGCCGACCAGGGGTTCGCGGTGGTCACCACCGACAACCGCGGCACCCCCTTCGTCTCCCCGGAGTTCACCCACGCCATGTACCGGGGCTTCTCCGCGGTCACCCTGGAGGACCAGGCGGACGCCCTCCTGGCCCTGGGCGCCCGGCACCCGGAGCTGGACCTCGGCCGGGTCGGGGTCCGCGGCTGGTCGTACGGCGGCTACCTGGCGGCCATGGCGGTGCTGCGCCGCCCGGACCTCTTCCACTGCGCCGTCGCGGGGGCCGCGCCCACCGACTTCCGGCTCTACGACACCGCGTACACCGAGCGCTACCTCGGCCTGCCGCAGGAGCACCCGGAGGTGTACGAGCAGGACTGCCTGCTCGGGGACGCGCCGGGGCTGTCCCGGCCGCTGATGATCGTGCACGGCCTGGCCGACGACAACGTGCACCCTTCGCACAGCCTGCTGCTCTCCCAGGCCCTCACCGACGCGGGGCGCCCGCACCAGGTGCTGGCGCTGCCCGGGGTGACCCACATGACCCCCGACGGCACCAACGAGAAGCTGATGGCCCTCGAACTGGACTTCCTGCGCGACCGGCTGGCCGGCTGACCGGCCGCACACCGGCCCGCACGTCCGCCCGGACGCACGCAGGGCACACGGAAGGGCCCCGGAGACCTCGTTGTCTCCGGGGCCCTTCTTCCCGTGGTTCCCCGTCAGTCCCCCGGGAAGTGGCAGGCCACCTCGCGGGTCTCGCCCGGTGAGGCGATGCGCAGCAGGGGCCGTTCGGTGCGGCAGACCTCCTGGGCCTTGGCGCACCGGGGGTGGAAGGTGCAGCCCGGCGGCGGGGCGGCCGGGCTCGGCGGGTCGCCGAGCAGGGTGATCCGCTCCCGGCGGCGCTCGGCCGCGGGATCGGGCAGGGGTACGGCGGACAGCAGGGCCCGGGTGTACGGGTGCTGCGGATCGGCGTACAGGGTGTGCTTGTCGCCGATCTCCACGATCCGGCCGAGGTACATGACGGCGACCCGGTCGCTGACCCGCTTGACCACGGAGAGGTCGTGGGCGATGAACACGTAGGCCAGGCCGAGTTCGCGGCGCAGCCCCTCCATCAGGTTGACGATCTGCGCCTGGACGGAGACGTCGAGGGCGGAGACCGGCTCGTCGGCCACGACCAGCCGCGGGTTGGTGGCCAGCGAGCGGGCGATGCCGATGCGCTGCGCCTGGCCGCCGGAGAACTCGTGCGGGTAGCGGTCGATGTGCTCCGGGATGAGGCCGACGAGCTCCATCAGCTCGGCGGCCCGCCGGCGGGCGTCGCCGGCGCTCCAGCCCTGCACCAGCAGCGGCTCGGAGATGATCCGGGCCACCGTCTGGCGGGGGTTGAGGGAGGAGTGCGGGTCCTGGAAGACCATCTGGAGGTGCTTGCGCAGCGGGCGCATCTGCCCCTGGGAGAGCCGGCTGATCTCCCGGCCCTCGAACGCGATGCTGCCCGAGGTGGGCTCCAGCAGCCGCACCAGCATGCGGCCGGTGGTGGACTTGCCGCAGCCGGACTCCCCGACCAGTCCCAGGGTCTCCCCCGCACCCAGGGTGAAGGAGACCCCGTCCACGGCCCGGATGGGGGCGCCGCGGCGGCCGGTGGCGCTGCGCCGGCCGGGGAAGGTCATGGTCAGGTCGCGGACGTCCAGCAGGGGCCCGGCGGCCGGGGTGCCGGGGACGGGCGCGGTGGCCGGGCCGGTTTCGGTCGTGGTCATCGGGCCGCCTCCTGGACGGTGCCCGCGAAGTGGCAGGCGGTCATGCGGGAGCCGTCCCCGTGGGGCCGGAACTCGGGGCGTTCGGAGGTGCAGCGCTCCCGCTCGGCCGCGGTGCCCGTGGCGGAGCGGGAGCAGCGGGGCGCGAAGGCGCAGCCCGGGGTGCGGGCGAGCAGGGAGGGCGGGGCGCCGGGGATGGCCCGCAGGGGCGCGTCGTCGGAGTCGTCGAGCCGGGGCAGGGAATCCAGCAGCCCCCGGGTGTAGGGATGGGCGGGCTCGGCGAACAGTGCGTCGGCGGAGGCCTGTTCGGCGGCCCGGCCGCCGTACATCACGAGGACCTCGTGGGCCACCCGCGCCACCACCCCGAGGTCGTGGGTGATCATCACCACGCCGAGTCCGCGCTCCTGCTGGAGGCGGGCGATCAGGTCGAGGATCTGGGCCTGGACGGTGACGTCGAGGGCGGTGGTGGGCTCGTCCGCGATGAGCAGGTCCGGCTCGCAGGCCAGGGCCATGGCGATCATGGCCCGCTGGCGCATGCCGCCGGAGAACTGGTGCGGGTACTCCCCGGCCCGGCGGGCCGGTTCGGGGATGCCGACCTCGCCGAGCATCTCGACCGCGCGCTTGCGGGCGGCGGCCCGCCCGGAGCGGAAGTGCACCCGGTGGTGCTCGGCGATCTGCTCCCCGACCGTGTAGTAGGGGTGCAGGCTGCTCAGCGGGTCCTGGAAGATCATCGCCATCCGCCGGCCGCGGAGCTTCGAGAACTCCTTCTCCGGCATGCCCACGAGCTCCCGGCCTTCGAGGGCGATGGAGCCGCCGATCTCGGCGTCCCGGTGCAGGCCCATGACGGCGAGGGAGGTGACGGACTTGCCGGAGCCGGATTCGCCGACGATGCCCAGGGTGCGGCCGGCCTCGACGGTGAAGCCGAGCGAGTCGACGGCCCGTACGGTGCCCCGCGGGGTGCTGAACGTGACCTGGAGGTCGCGGACTTCGAGGAGGGGTTTCGGCTCGGCCATCAGTACCTCACCCGGGGATCGACGACGGCGTACAGGAGGTCCACCACGAGGTTGGCGACGACGATGAAGAAGGCGGCGAGCAGGGTCACGCCCAGCACGACGGGCTGGTCGGAGTTGACCAGGGCCCCGTAGAACAGCCGGCCGATGCCGGGCAGTCCGAAGATCGACTCGGTGATCACGGCGCCTGCGAGGAGCCCGCCGAGGTCCATGCCGAAGATGGTCAGGATGGGGGTCATCCCGGAGCGCAGTCCGTGCTTGACGACGACGGTGCGCTCGGGCATGCCCTTGGCGCGGGCCGTGCGGATGTACGGCTCGGCCATCGACTCGATCATCGAACCGCGGCTCTGCCGGGCGTAGATGGCCGCGTACAGCAGGGCGAGCGCGGTCCACGGCAGCAGCAGGTTGGCGGCCCAGCCCAGCGGGTTGTCGCCGAAGGCCTGGTAGCTCGGGTAGGGCAGCAGCCCGGCGATCCGGATCACCCCGTAGATCAGCATCACGGAGGTGAAGTAGACCGGCAGGGAGGCGGCGGCGACCGCGCCGACCATCAGGGCCTTGTCGGTGAGGGAGTCCTTGCGCAGGGCGGCGGTGACTCCGGCGCCGAGGCCGAGGACCAGCCACATGACGGCGGCGCCGAAGGCGAGGGAGGCGGAGACCGGGAGCCGGTCCATCAGCAGGTCCCACACCGGCAGGGAGTTCTCGTACGAGTAGCCCAGGCAGGGGAAGTCGCACTGGACGGCGTACTGGCCGGTGCCCAGGGTGCGGCCGGTGAAGATGCCGGTGAGGAAGTCGGCGAACTGGCTCCACAGGGAGCGGTCCAGGCCCAGGTACTCGCGGACCACGGCGAGCCGCTCGGGGCTGCACGTCTTGCCGCAGGCGGCCGCGGCCGGGTCGTTGGGCAGGACGTAGAAGATGACGAAGGTGACGGCGGCGATGGCCAGCAGCACCCCGGCGAGGGCGGCGAGGCGGCGCAGCAGGTAGAGGATCACGTGCGCCCGCCCCTCGGGTCGAGGATGTCGCGCAGGGCGTCGCCGAGCAGGGTGAAGGCGAGCACGGCGAGGAAGAGGAAGGTGCTCGGGATGACGAAGTACATCGGGTCGGTCTCGTAGAAGGCGACGCTCTCGGCGATCATCTGCCCCCAGGAGGGGGTGGGCGGCCGGACGCCGACGCCGAGGTAGCTGAGGGCGGCCTCGGTGCTGATCATGCCGGGGATGAGCAGGGTGGTGTACGCGATGACGGGTCCGGAGACCCCGGGGAGGATGTCCCGGGTGAGGATCCGCCAGGCGCCGGCCCCGCCGACGCGGGCGGCGTCGACGTACTCGCGGTGCTTGAGGGAGAGGGTCTGGCCGCGGACCACGCGGGCCACGCCGGGCCAGCCGAACACCCCGATGACGGCGGTGATCAGCAGGATCCGGTTGACGTCCTTCGCCACGGAGAGCATCGCGATCATGAAGATCAGCGAGGGGAAGGACATGGTGAGGTCCATCAGGCGGGACAGCACGGCGTCGGTGCGGCCGCCGAAGTAGCCGGCGGCGATGCCGGCCGCGGTGCCGGCGACGACCACGATGGCGGTGGCGGCGAAGGCGATGAGCAGGGAGACCTGGGCTCCGTGGACGACCCGGGCGAACAGGTCGCGGCCGGTGACGGGTTCGACCCCGAGCCAGTGCTCGGAGCCCATCCCGCCGAAGGAGCCTATGGGCAGGCCGCCGAGGTAGGAGTCGACGGCGGACTTGTCGAACTCCTCGGGCGACCAGCCGCCGAGCGCGCCCAGCCAGGGGGCGGTGGCGGCCATGAGGACGAAGAGGACGACGACGGTGAGGCTGATGCGGACGGCGGGGCGGCGGCGGAGTTCCCTCCGGGCGAGCTGCCAGGGGCTGCTGCCCGGAGGGACCGCCGCGGCCGGCGCGGTGCCGGCTGCGGTGTCGGTCATGGCGACGGGTTTCTCGTGGTCCTGCCGGCTGCTCAGCCCTGGCCCTTCGAGGGGTCCTTGAGGCCGACGGTGGCGTAGTCGATCGCGCCCGACCAGACCGGGTGGCCGAAGGCGCCGGCGATGTTGGTGCCGATGAGCAGCGGCTTGCGCTCCAGGACGATCGGGACGGCCGGGGACTTCTTCATGATCTCGGCGTCGAGGTCGATCCAGCCCTGGCGGGCGAGCTGGGCGTCGGCGAGACCGTTGATCTCGTCCATCCGCTTCATCGTCTGCTCGTCCTTGAACTGCGAGTAGTTGCCGCTGTTGCCCTTGACCTTGATGGTGCGGCCGTCGAAGACGAAGGGCAGGAAGGTGGAGCCGGAGGGGTAGTCGGGGCACCAGCCGCTGAAGGTCATGTCCGGGGCGGTGGTGGTGTCGCCGATGACGTCGTAGAAGGCGCCCGGGTCCACGGTGTCGATGACGACCTCGATGCCGGCCCGGCCCAGGCCCTGCTGGAGGGCCTCGGCGACGCCCTTGTCGCCGCTGGCAACCGTGAGGGAGGCCTTGAGCTTCTCCTTGCCGGCGGCCTTCAGGAGCTCCTTGGCCTTGGCCGGGTCGCCGGAGGGGGCGATCTTGAGGGTGTCGGCCTGGACCCCGCCGGTGAGGGCGGAGGGCAGGTAGGCGGTGGCGATCTCGTTGAAGGCCGGCCCGCCGTTCGCGGTGACGACCGACTCCTTGTCCACGGCGTACTGGAGGGCCTCGCGGACCTTGGGGTCGTTGAAGGGGGCGCGCGAGGTGTTGAGCTGGAGCATGGACGTACAGCCCTGGGACTCGGCGAGCAGGCGGGACTTGACCTCCGCCTTGGGGAGCACCTTGGGGGCGCTCTCGGGCCGCATGTCGGACCAGGCGACGGTGGAGGCGTCGGCACCCGCGGAGGCGATGATGCGGTCGTCGATCTGGCCGCCCTTGAGGCCCATCACGACGACGAACTTGTCCGGGTAGGCCTTGCGGACGGGGTCGGTCCCGGCGTCCCAGTGCTCGTTGCGGACCAGGACCAGCTTCTTGTCGCGGTCGTAGGACTCGATCTTGTACGGGCCGGAGGAGAACGGGCGGGAGTCGTACTGGGTGCCCTTCTCCTTGGCCTGCGGGACCGGGGCGAAGGTGGGCAGGGTGGCCGTGGCGGAGAACTCGGCGACCGGGCGGTTCAGTTCGAAGACGATGGTCTTGTCGTCGGGGGTCTTGACGGAGTCGAGGTGCTTGCCCTCCAGGGGCCCGGTGTAGCCCTTGGTGCCGGCGAGGTAGCGGGCGGCGTAGTCGGGTCCGCCGGTGAGGTCCGGGGAGAAGGACCGCTCGACGTTGTACTTGATGTCCTGGGCCTTGATCGGGCTGCCGTCCTCGTACTTGAGGCCGTCCTTGAGGGTGAAGGTCCAGGTACGGCCGCCGTTGGAGGACTTGCCGAGGTCGGTGGCGAGGTCGGGCACCAGCTCGCTGCCGGCCTTGCCGGGCTCGGCCTTGAAGGTGACCAGGGTGCGGTAGAGCAGGCGGGTGCCGAAGTCCATGGAGGGCATGACCCAGTTGCGGGCCGGGTCCAGGTGCGCGAAGTCCTGGTTGGACAGGATCGTCAGGGTGCCGCCCTTGACGGGGGTGCCGCCGAGGATCTTGCCGTCGTTGGCGGCGGCCGGGTTGGAGCCGCGCTTGCCGCCGGCCTTGCCGCCCTTGTCCGCATCGGAGCAGCCCGTGACGCCGAGTGCGAGTGCGGCCACCAGGGCGGTGGCGAGGGCGAGTTGGGTGCGCTTGGTCATGGGTCACTCCAGGGAAGGGCTGCGCTCTGCAACGCTCTGAGATGTGACCCGTAACATAGTAATGTGAAATTGTACTGACAAGAGCTCCGTCGCCTCGTTATCCAGCCGTGTCCAAAAGCGGAGTCAATTCCCCCCGGATCCACGCGAAGAGGGGCACGGACCGGCCGGTCCGTGCCCCTCTTCGCGTGGATCCGCATCCCGGGGACGCGCGCGGGCGGCCGGAGCCGCCGTACGTCAGGCTCCCGCGGCCCCCAGGCCCCGCTTCGGGCGCCCCACGGGCTCGTCGCGGCCCTGCGCCCACAGCGAGCGCACGTGCCCCAGGTGGCGGCGCATGCACTCCTCCGCGGCCGCGGCGTCGCCGGAGATCATGAGGTCGAGCAGCTCCAGGTGCTCCTCGGCCGAGGACACCAGCTTCCCGGCCTCGTCCAGCCCCGTGAGCCCGTACAGCCGCGAGCGCTTGCGCAGGTCGCCGACGGTCTCGACCAGCCGCTCGTTGCCCGCCAGGCCCAGCAGGGTCAGGTGGAAGCGGCGGTCGGCCTCCAGGTAGCCGATGAGGTCGTGCTCACGGGCGCTGGTGACGATCTCCTCGGCGACGGGGCGCAGGGCCTCCAGCTCCTCGGGGCCCGCGGTCGCCGTGATCTTGCCGATCGTCGGCACCTCGATCATGGTGCGCAGCTCGGTGTACTGGTCGAGGTCCCGCTCGCTGACCTCGGTGATGCGGAAGCCCTTGTTGCGGACGGGCTCCACCAGGCCCTCACGGGCCAGATCCAGCATGGCCTCGCGCACCGGCGTGGCCGAGACGCCGAGTTCGGCGGCCAGCCCGGGTGCCGAGTAGACGTTGCCGGGCCGCAGCTCACCGGCTATCAGCGCGGCGCGGAGGGCATGGCCGACCTGGTCGCGCAGCCGTTCCTGGGCCTTGATGAGACTGTGCTGCTTCAGGTCACCCATCGCTTTTCCTCCGAGAATCCGCAGAGGAACAGCGTACAATGTCACGTTTCCCGAACCGCCCCATCTGCCCTGGCCGCACGGTACACCGCCACGGCCACCGCCAGGTCCTCCCAGGCCATGCCCACGCTCTTGAACAGCCGGGGCCGGTCCGCGGGACGCCCCCCCGGCCGCCCGCGGACCAGGTCGGCGAGGGTGCCGGCGACATGGCCGGGCCCGATGGCCCCCTCCGCCTCCGGGATCAGCAGGTCGCCGGCCTCCCGCAGGGCCGCCGCGCGGGACTCCACGTACACCGCGGCCCGGCGGACCAGGGCGGTGTCGGTCTCCCGGGCGTCCGGCTCGTGCGAGCCGACCGCGACGACCGTGGCCCCGTCGCGCACCAGCCGCCCGTCGAAGAGGGGTGCGCGGGCCGTGGTGCAGCACACCACCAGGTCGGCCCGGGCCACGGCCGCCGGAGTGCCGGTGCGGGCGGGAACCCCCAGGGACCGGGCGTGTTCCGCCAGCGCCGCACCGCCGGCCGCGTTGCGCGCGACCACCACCACCTCGGCGAGGGCCCGTACGGCGAGCAGGGCCTCCAGGTGGCCGCGGGCCTGCGGCCCCGACCCGAACAGGACGGTGCGCAACGGGCGTGCGGGCGTGGTGAGCTGACGCACCGCCAGGGCCGAGACGGCCGGGGTGCGCAGGGCGGTGAGCGCCGCGCCGTCCAGCAGGGCCAGCGGCTCCAGCGTGACCCCGTCGAGCAGCAGGTAGCTGCCGGTGATCCGGGGCAGGCCGAGGGCCGCGTTGCCGGGGGCCACCCCGGCGATCTTCACTCCCGCGTAGGCGCCGGCCGCGGCCGGCATCAGCAGGAGCTCGCCCGCGGGCACCGCCACGCTGGTGCGGTGCGGGCAGCTTTCGGGATCGAGGCCCTGGCCGAGCACGGCGGCCAGGGCCTCGACCGCATCGGCGGGGGTGAGGAGCCCGCCGATCTCCGCCGCGCCCAGCCGCACCGGGGCGCGGTCCTCCGCCGTCCGTATCCCGCCGGGCCGGGCGGCGGTGTCGGCCGCCGCCGGGTCCCCGGCCGTCGCAGGGATGCCGGTCAAAGGAGGAACCCTGTGCCGAGGGAGTCGTGCGGGTCGAGCACGAAGGCGTGCTCGCCCGTCCGGTAGGCGGTGCCGGTGACCTCGGTGACTCCCCCGCCGAGGTGGCGGCCGGTGAAGACGGTGCCGGCCACCGATTCGTGGAGCAGGTCGTCGCCGGGGCCGAGCAGCCCGTCCTCGGCGAGGAGGGCGAGCCGGGCGGAGGTGCCCGAGCCGCACGGGGAGCGGTCGACCTGCCCGTCGGCGAACACCGTGACGTTGCGCTGGTGCGGGCCGAAGGGCGTGTCCGGCAGCTCCTCGTGGAGGATCACCCCGTACACCCCGGACAGCAGCGGGCTCTCGGGGTGCCAGGTGCCGGGGTGGGTGGCGAGGGCGGCCCGGATCTCCTGGCCGGCGCGCACGAGCTGCGGCAGTGCCTCGCGGCTGACGGCGAGCCCGAGGGAGCGGGCGGAGACCGAGGCGTAGCAGGCGCCGGCGTGCGCGATGTCCGCCTCGGCCAGCCCGAAGCCGGTGGCCACGGGGACCTTGCGGGCCGTCACCCGGGCGGGGACGTTGCGGAAGGTGACCCCGGAGGTGCGGCCCTCCACCCGGTGCACGGTGGCGGTGACCCGCCCGGAGGGCACGTCGATGCGGACCTGCGCGTCCCCGTCGTGCGGGGCGGGGACCAGCCCGCTGTCCACGGCCCAGGCGCCGAGCGCCATGGTGCCGTGCCCGCAGGCGGTGGAGTAGCCGTCCTTGTGCCAGAACAGCACGCCGAGGTGGGCCCCGTCGTCGTCCGGCGGCACCAGGAACCCCCCGTACATCCCCGCGTGCCCGCGCGGCTCCTGCACGAGCAGCCGCCGTACGTCGTCCAGCGGGCCGCGCCGGGGCGCGGTGCCGGATCCGCCGGGGCCGATGGCGGTGGCGCAGCGCTCGGCGACGGTGTCCCCGGGGACCGGCGGCAGCCCGCCGGTGACGATCCGGAACGGCTCGCCGGCGGTGTGGTAGTCGGTGGTGTGCACGGTGCCGACGGCACCCGCGGTGGCGCTCACAGGAGGAACCCTCCGGGGAAGGGGTCGGTCGGGTCGACGAAGTACTGGGCGGTACCGGTGATCCAGGCGCGGCCGGTGACGGTCGGGATCACTGCGGGCCGGCCGGCGACGGTGGTCTCGGCGACGAGGCGGCCGGTGAACTCGGTCCCGATGAAGGACTCGTTGACGAAGTCCTGCCCCAGCGGGAGTTCCCCGCGGGCGTGCAGCTGGGCCATCCGGGCGGAGGTGCCGGTGCCGCACGGGGAGCGGTCGAACCAGCCGGGGTGGATGGCCATGGCGTGGCGGGAGCGGGCGGCGTCGGAGCCGGGGGCGGCCAGGTAGACATGCTTGACCCCGGCGATCTCCGGGTTCTCGGGGTGGACGGGCCGCTGCGGGGAGGCGTTGACGGCGTCCATCACGGCGAGTCCGGCGGCGAGCAGCTCCTGCTTGTGCTCCAGCCCGAACGGCAGGCCGAGGGCGTCGAGTTCGACGAAGGCGTAGAAGTTGCCGCCGTACGCGAGGTCGTAGGTGACCGTGCCGAGGCCGGGCACCTCGGCCTTGAGGTCGAGCCCGACGCAGTAGGCGGGCACGTTGGTGAGGGTGACCGAGGTGGCGGCGCCGTCGGAGACGGCCACGTCCACGCTGACCAGTCCGGCGGGGGTGTCGAGCCGGACGGTGGTGACCGGTTCGGTGACCGGCACCATGCCGGTCTCGACGAGGACGGTGGCGACCCCGATGGTCCCGTGCCCGCACATCGGAAGCAGCCCGGACACCTCGATGTACAGCACGCCGTAGTCGGCGTCGGGGCGGGTCGGCGGCTGCAGGATCGCGCCGCTCATCGCGGAGTGCCCGCGCGGCTCGAACATGAGCAGACCGCGCAGCTGGTCCATGTGCTCGATGAAGTGCAGCCGCCGCTCGGCCATCGTGGCGCCGGGGATGACCCCGACGCCGCCGGTGATGACCCGGGTCGGCATGCCCTCGGTGTGCGAGTCCACCGCGTGGTAGATGTTCCGGGTGCGCATGGGGTCCCCCTCGTCGTCTCGTCGTCGCCTGGTGTGCGGAACCGGGGCTCCGGGGACCGGTCCGCGGACCGGTCCCGTCCGGAACCCTTGGGTTCCTGTGGTCAGTTGAGGCCCTCGGCGAGGGCCTTCTCGGTGGCGGCGCGCACGGCGGCCTCGACTTCGCCCGTGAGGGGGAAGCGGGGCGGGCGGGTGGCGCCGCCGGGGCGGCCGGCGATGTCCATGGAGAGCTTGATGGCCTGGACGAACTCCGTCTTGGAGTCCCAGCGCAGCAGGGAGTGCAGGGACTTGTAGAGCGGCAGGGCGGTGTCGAGGTCGCCGGCCACGGCCGCGTGGTACAGCGTGGCGCAGGAGGCCGGGAGGGCGTTGGGGTAGCCCGCGATCCAGCCCACGGCGCCCGCGAGGGCGAGCTCCAGGAGCACGTCGTCGGCGCCGATCAGCAGGTCGAGGCCGGGGGCCAGTTCCGCGATCTCGTAGGCCCGGCGGACGTCGCCGCTGAACTCCTTGACGGCGACGATGCTGCCGTCGGCGTACAGGCGGGACAGCAGGGCGGGGGTGAGGTCCACCTTGGTGTCGATGGGGTTGTTGTAGGCGACGACGGGCAGCCCGGCCCCGGCGACCTCGGCGTAGTGCGCGCGTACGGTGTCCTCGTCGGCGCGGAAGGCGTTCGGCGGGAGCAGCAGGACGGAGCCGGCGCCGGCCTCGGCGGCCTGGTCGGCCCAGCGGCGGGCCTCGGCGCTGCCGTAGGCGGCGACGCCGGGCATCACGCGGGCGCCGTCGCCGGCCGCCTCGACGGCGGTGCGCACGACGCGGGCGCGCTCCTCGTCGGTGAGGGTCTGGTACTCGCCGAGCGAGCCGTTGGGGACCACGCCGTCGCAGCCGTTGGCGATCAGCCAGGCCACGTGCTCGGCGTACGCGTCGTAGTCGACGGAGCGGTCTTCGCGCAGGGGCAGCGCGGTGGCGACCATGATCCCGTGCCAGGGGCGGGTGCGGGTGGGGGTGGACGCGACGGTCATGGCAGGAACTCTCCCTAGTGTGGTGTGTGACATTTTACTAGCTGGCGGACGCCGGCCACAAGGGCCGGGAAGGGTCTGCTCCGGACCGGTGCGGCCGGAGGGTCCGACCGGGCGGAGCCGCCGGGGCGGGACGCACGGAGTCGGGTGCGCGGACGGGTGTGCACCGGCGGCCCGGGACGGCGGGCGGCCGCCGGTCCGCCGCCGCGGCCGGAAGCCGGCGGCTCAGGAGGCCGGGGCGTCCTCGGCGGCCGGGGCGTCCTCGGCTACCGGGGCGCCCTCCGCGGGCAGGGCGGCCAGGACGCTCAGCGGGACCGGGCAGGACAGGGGGCGGCGGTCCGGGCCGGGGGCGCAGCCCGCGAGGGCGGCGACCGCCTGCCCGCACATGCGCCCCTGGCACCAGCCCATGCCCGCCCGGGTGAGGAGCTTGACGGTACGGGCGTCCCCGGCGCCCAGCTCGGAGACCGCCTCGCGGATCCGGGCCGCGGGCACCTCCTCGCACCGGCACACGTCCGTCTCGTCCGTGAGCCAGCCGGTCCAGTCGGCGCCCGGCCGGTGCGCGGCGCCCATCGCGTCGGCGAAGGCCCGCAGCCGGGCCCGGCGGCGCACCAGCTCGGCGGGGAGCGGGCGGCCCGCGATCGAACGGGCCGCCAGCTCCCCTTCGGCCAGGGCCAGCTGGGCCCCGCCGATGCCTCCGGTCTCCCCCGCGGACCAGACGCCGGGCACCGAGGTCCGCTGCTCCCCGTCGAGGACGAGGGCCGCCGTGCCGTCGGCGGCGGTACGGGTGGCGCAGCCCAGGCCGGTGGCCAGCTCCAACTGGGGCACCAGGCCGTGCCCGACGGCGAGCGCGTCGCAGGGGATCCGGCGCCCGGAGCCCGGCACCGGCCGCCACGTGCGGTCCAGCCGGGCGACGGTGACGGCCTCGACGCGGTCGGTGCCGTGGGCCTCGACCACGGCCTGCCGGGTCAGCAGCCGGATGCCGTGGCGCACCAGCGCACCGCCGTACGTGGCGCCTTCGGCGAGCTTGGCGGGGTTGCGCAGCAGGGCGGGGAGCCGGCCGGCGTAGCCGGTGTACGCCGCCGCCTCGACCACCGCGGGCACCTTCGCCCCGGCGGCCGCGAGGGACCCGGCCACCGCCAGCAGCAGCGGTCCGCTGCCGGCCACGACCACCCGGCGGCCCGGCAGCACCAGCCCGGCCTTGAGCATGGCCTGCGCCCCGCCGGCCCCGACCACACCGGGCAGGGTCCAGCCGGGGAAGGGCAGCTGGCGCTCGTAGGCACCGGTGGCGAGCAGCACGGCGCGGGCCCGGACGGTCACGGCCCGCTCCTCGGGGCCGGCGAGGGCGTGCAGGTGCCACTCCCCCGCTCCCCCCGCCTCCCCCGGCCGGGCCGGGCCGGATCCCTCGGGCGCTGCCGCGCGTACGACCGTCCACACGTGGTGGGCCGCCAGGTGCAGGATCCGGCCCGCGCGCTCGTGGTCGCGCAGCCGCTTGGCCCGGGAGGCGAAGGCGGCCCAGCCGTGGTGGAGCGCCTCGGGCCGGGCGGCGCCGAGCTCGGGGGCGGGGTGGCGGTAGTACTGGCCGCCGGGGCGCTCGCCGGCGTCGAGCAGGGTGACGCGCAGGCCGAGGTCGGCGGCGGTGACGGCGGCGGCCAGCCCGGCGGGCCCGGCCCCGACCACGGCGAGGTCGGCGGCCCCGGCGTCGGGGGCCGGCGTACGGGACGCCCGGGCGGCGGCCGCTCCGGGCCGGGGCTCAGACGGCGAGTTCGCCATGGCCGGTGCCTTCCTGGGTGGTGACGGTGTCGCCGGGGCGGGCGGCGACCAGACAGGCCCGCTGGTTGGGGCGGCCGTTGACGGTGATCAGGCAGTCGTAGCAGCTGCCGATCCCGCAGAACGCCCCGCGCGGGCTGCCGCCCTGACGGGTGGTCCGCCAGGCCATGATGCCCGCGCCCCACAGCACGGCGGCGATGCTCTGGCCGCTCTGCGCGGGCAGTGCCCGGCCGTCGAAGTCCAGGGTGAACGCCTCCTCGGGGGCGCCCTGGACGAGGTCGCGCGGCTCGCTCATGCGCCGGCTCCGTTCGGTGCGGGGGAGGTGGGGCCGGGGCCGGGGGCGTCCCCGAAGCGCTCCGGACGGAACGGGCGGGGGTCCACGACCGGTTCGGTGCCGGTGAGCATGCTCGCGAGGAGCAGTCCGGTGGCCGGGGCCAGGCCGATGCCCGCGCCCTCGTGCCCGCAGGCGTGGAGCAGGCCGGGCACCCGGGGGTCCGGGCCGATGGCCGGCAGGTGGTCGGGCAGGTAGGGGCGGAAGCCGTGGTAGGTGCGCATCGCCTTCACCCCGGAGAGGAAGGGGAAGAGGGCGGCGGCCTGGCTCGCGAGCCGGCGCAGGGCCTCGGTGGACAGGGTCCGGTCGAAGCCGACGCGCTCCCGGGTGGCGCCGATGAGGACGGGCCCGCCGGGGGTGCCCTCGACCACGCCGGAGGACTGGAGGGCGGCCGAGCCGCTCGCCACGTCGGCGATGTAGTCGGCGGCGTACACCTTGTGCCGTACGACCTGCGGCAGCGGTTCGGTGACCAGGACGAAGCCGCGGCGCGGCAGGACCGGCAGGTGCACTCCGGCCAGTTCGGCGATCCGCCCGCCCCAGGTGCCCGCGGCGTTGACCACGGCGGGGGCGGCCAGCTCGCGGCGGGAGGTGCGCACCCCGCGGACGGAGCCGCCGGGGCCGGTGAGGAAGCCGGTGACCTCCTCGCCGAAGTGGGTGACCACCCCCGAGGCGCGCAGCAGTTGGGCCGCCGCCTGGGCGGGCTGCACCTGGGCGTCCTGCGGATAGTGGAAGGCGCCCGCGAAGCCGGGGGCGAGGTGGGGTTCGAGGGCGGCGAGGTCGGCCGCTGCGATCTCGCGGGCGTCGACGCCCGCCGACCACTGGCCCTCCGCGAAGGTGCGCAGGGCCTTCAGGGTGGTCTCGTCGGGCGCCACGACGAGACCCCCCTTCGGCTCGTACTCGGTCTCCGGTGGGAGTTCCGCGGCCAGCTCGGGCCAGAGTCGGGTGGACAGCAGCGCGAGGTCGAGCTCGGGACCCGCCTCCTTGTCGGAGACGAGCAGGTTTCCTTCCCCGGCACCCGTGGTGCCGCCCGCGACGGGACCGCGGTCGACGACTGCGACGGAGAGTCCGGAGCGGGCTGCGTAGTAGGCGCACGCCGCTCCGACGACGCCGGCGCCGATGATCACGACGTCCAGGGAGTGTCTGTTGGGCACGGCAGTAATATGTCACATTCTTCAAGGAGGGCCAAGGCTTCGGCAGCCGTTTCCGGAAGCGGCCGGTCCCGCTCCGTGCGGAACGGGACCGGCCGCGGTCGGCCCGGCGGGCCCGGCGGGGCTCTGCGGGTGCCGGGCCGGTGCCGGGCGGGGGCCGTCAGGCGCGGCCTTGGGGGGTGCCGCACCCCCGCCCGGCAGGTGTGCGGGCTGCGGTTCGGCTGCTAGCCGCGCAGCGGGCCGTCGCAGGAGTACCCCGCCGTGCCGGCCACGCGGGTGGACCAGATGTCCACCGGGCCGAAGGAGCAGTTCATGTCGGCCAGGTTGTTCGACGCCGCGCCCGCACGGTCGAGGATGAAGTAGTCGACCGTCTCGGACATGTCCTTGAAGACCTGGTCGGGGTTGCGCCAGTCCTTCAGGTTCGCGGTGATCCGGCCCGAGCAGACGAACCGGCGCTTGCCCGGCTCCCCGTTCTCCACGCAGTCCGGGGTGTTGTACGTGGCCTGCGCGAAGCGCGCCTTGACGTCCGCCAGGGCGGAGTCGCGCAGCTGGTCCACCGGGGTGAAGACCGTGTTCGGCACGAACAGCTGGTCCACCTTGGCGATCTGGGCGTCCAGGAAGCGGTCGTAGTCGCGCTGGAGGTAGGTGTCCGCGCCGAGCCGGTGGCGCCAGGCGTCGAAGGCCGCCGGGTCGTCGGCCCGCAGGTGCCGGTACATCTCCTGGAGCAGGGAGGGCCGCTCGGTCCACAGGAACTCGAAGAAGGTGCCCGCGTAGCTGTAGAAGCGGAAGCCGTCCGCGTCGTAGGTGGCGTGGAGCAGCTGGTCCACGGTCATGCGGGGGCCGCCGCCCGCGGTGTCGTTGATGATGCTGCGCACCAGGGACTTGCGGACGGCGATGCCGTCGTCGCGGGTGGCCCCGTCGAAGAACTCGGCGGTCCCCTCGTCCATGGCGGTGGTGCGGTCGCCCTGGTACCAGGCGCCCTCTCCGAAGAAGCCGGGCACCGCGAAGCGGCCGTTGAGGTAGTGGACGTACTCGTGGCGGAAGAGCTCTTCGAGGGTGAGCGAGGAGTCCTGCGGGACCCGGCGCTGGTAGGTGTAGAAGGTGGCGCCGCGCTCGATGTACACGCCGCCGTTGGCGGTGCCCATGCCGGTCAGGACCGGGTGCAGGTTCACGTAGTCGGCGCGGGAGGCGTACAGCACGATGTTCAGGGTGGAGTTGGGGTCCCCGGCCAGCGGCTGGTCGGTGCCGACCACCCGGTGGAACTGCGCCTTGACCCGCTTGCTCGCGTAGTACAGCTGGTCCACGGTGGCCCGGTCCAGAGCCGTGCGGACCTTGATGGCGCCGTTGTCGTACGTGTAGGTGTTCGGGAACAGCCAGGCCTCGATGTCCTGCTTGCAGACGCCGAACTGCGCGCAGGCCTGGTAGTAGTTGATCCAGGAGACCACGGCCGCCCAGTGCTCCCCGCCACGGCCGAACGCGCCCTGGACCCGCCCGAGCGCCCAGCCGAGGTCGGCGACGGCGGCGTCGCGCAGGCCGTCGACCTGGCCGAACCGGCCGAGCTCCTTCATCGCGTCGCGCACGACCCAGGCGTTGACGGAGTCCTTCAGGTGCCCGTACCCGGCGAAGGCCTTGAAGGCCTCGCGGTACGGGGCGTTCTGGCGGACCGCGTCGTGGAAGGCGGCGTCCCGGTTGCCGGGGTAGACGCCGAGGTAGTTGACCGAGAGGGCCGCGAGCGCGGCGCCCGCCCAGTCCGCGTCGTGGTGGGTGGCGGGGCGGTCCGGGCCCATCGTGGCGAGGACCTTGACGATCAGGCCGGTCTGGTGCTGGCGCAGGCCGGGGGCGCTGCCCGCGTACAGGGCCTCGCGCAGGGTGTTCGCGTTGGTGCGGGTGACGTCGAAGGTGCGGGCGGCGGCGCCGAAGTCGGCGATCGCGCGGCGCATGGCGTCGACGGTGGGCGCGTCGGTGACGTCGATCTCGGCCCGCGCGTGGTCGTGGTAGGCGACCGCGTGCAGGTAGGTGAACATCTCCTCCAGGTGGCTGCCGTTCTTCCCGTCGTGGGCGGCGGCCAGGGCGGATATGCGGCGGGAGACGGCCTGCACGTGGGCGTCGGACATCACCGGGGCGAGGCGGGCGTCCCAGGTCCATATCAGCGAGCGCAGACAGACGTTCGCGGTGACCGCGGGGTCGGCGAGGAAGTCGGCGAACTGCTCGGGGCCGAGCCCGGTGATCCCGTCGAGGGTGCAGGGGACGCCCGCGGCGGTGGCGGCGGGCGCGAGGAGGGCGCCCTTCGCGTTCTTCGCGGCGGCCGGCGGCTTGGTCTGCGGGCCGGCGACCCGGCCGGCGGCCTGCCCGCCCGGGGCGGCCGGGGCGACGGCCTTGGCCTTGGGGGCCCTGGCGAGGTGCTGGACCTCGTCGAAGGGGTTGGGGGCCTGCCGGGCCGCGGCCGGGGCCGGCTTGGCCGCGAGGGAGGCGGGCACGGACGGCGTGCTCTCGGCGGCCTGGACCACGGCCTGCCCGGCGGAGGCGAGGAGAGCGGCCGCGATGGCGGCGGCGAGGAACGGCTTGCGCAGAGCGCTGTGCTTCGACACCAAAAACTCCTGGTCTGAAAGCCGATGTGGGGGTGCGGGAAGGCCGAACTTCCCTGCGGGACCGGGGAGTTGACGGGGATGGGACTCACCGCGGTGTGAGCTGTAACATAGTAATGTGAAATTGCACTGACAAGAGCTGTGCACATGCCGTTTTTCGGAGCTTCACATTCCGCCCCCCGCCGCCCCGTTGGGAGTTCCCCGTGTCCGAGCGCCCCTCCGGCCTCCACACCGGCAGCCACGACCTGCCCGTATCGCCCGAGCTGTCACGGTTCATGGCCACCGGTTGGGCGCCCGCCCCGCTCCCGGCCGACCGCCGAGTGAGCGCGTACGAGGTCACCCCGGCCCGCCGCGCCCGGCTCTCGGCCCGCTTCCCCGGCGAGCGCCTGATCGTCCCGGCGGGCGAGCTGAAGGTCCGCTCCAACGACTGCGACCACCGCTTCCGCCCGCACAGCGCGTACGCCTGGCTCACCGGGCTCACCGGGGAGGACCAGGTCGGGCACGTGCTGGTGCTGGAACCCGCCGGTCCGCACGGCCACGAAGCGGTCCTCTACGTGCGCCCCCGCTCCCCGCGGTCCGAAGGCAGCGAGGAGTTCTTCCGCGACCGCCGCCACGGCGAGTTCTGGGTGGGGCGCCGCCCCGACCTCGGCGAGGCCGAGCGGCTCACCGGCCTGCGCTGCGAGCACCTGGACCGGCTCGGCTCGCCCGCCGGCCGCAACGCCGCCACCGACCCCGAACTGGCCGCCGCCCTCTCCGAACTGCGCCTGGTCAAGGACGCCTGGGAGGTGGGCCAGCTCCAGCTGGCCGTGGACCACACCGCCGCCGGCTTCGAGGACGTGGTCCGGGCCCTGCCGCAGGCCCTCGCCCACCCGCGCGGCGAGCGCTGGATCGAGGGGGTGTTCGGCCTCCGTGCCCGCGCCGAGGGCAACGGAACGGGCTACGACACCATCGCCGCCTCCGGCGCGCACGCGTGCGTGCTCCACTGGATCCGCAACGACGGCCGGCTGGACCGCGGCGAACTCCTCCTGCTCGACGCCGGGGTGGAGACCGACAGCCTCTACACCGCCGACATCACCCGCACCCTGCCCCTGTCCGGCCGCTTCTCACCCGTCCAGCGCCGGGTGTACGAGCTGGTGCTCGCCGCCCAGGACGCGGGCATCGCGGCACTGCGGCCCGGCGCGAGCTTCCGCGACTTCCACCGGGCCGGCATGCGCGTCATCGCCGAGGGCCTGGCCGAGTGGGGGGTCCTGAAGCACGCCGGGGACGACCTGTACCGCCGCTACACCCTGTGCAGCAGCGGGCACATGCTCGGCCTGGACGTCCACGACTGCGCCCGGGCGCGCGCCGCGACGTACCTCGACGGGGTCCTGGAGGAGGGCCAGGTGCTCACCGTGGAGCCCGGCCTCTACCTCCAGCCCGACGACGAGACCCTTCCGGCCGAGCTCCGGGGCATCGGGGTGCGCATCGAGGACGACCTCGTCATCACCTCCGACGGGGCCCGCCTGATGTCGGGCGCCCTGCCGCGCACGGTGGACGGCATCGAGGAGTGGATGGGCGGCCTCCTCGACGGGGCCCGCTGACCGGACCGCCGACCGCGGCAGGCGGACGTCAGTCGAGTACGGCGATCCCGTCCAGCTCGACCAGCGCCTCCTCGTCCCACAGCCTCGTGATGCCGACGACCGCCATCGCCGGATAGTCGCGGCCCGCCAGCCGCCGCCAGATGCGGCCGAGTTCGGGGGCGTGCGCGCGGTAGTCCGCCACGTCCACCGCGTACACGGTCACCCGGGCCAGCCTGTCCGGGGTGCCGCCCGCCGCGGCCAGGGCCGCGAGCAGGTTGCCGAGCGCGGTCTCGAACTGCTCGGGCAGGGTCTGCCCCACGACCTTGCCCGCGCCGTCCAGCGCGGTCTGCCCGGCGAGCACCACCAGCCGGCCGCCGGTGGCGACGACCGCGTGCGAGAAGCCGGTGGGCGGGGAGAGCTCCGCGGGGTTCACGCGTTCCAGGCTCACCGGTACAGCTCCTTCGCGATGATCGTGCGCTGGACCTCGCTGGCGCCCTCGTAGATCCGGGGTGCCCGCACCTCCCGGTAGAGGTGTTCCAGCAGGTGGCCGCGCTGGAGGGCGACCGCCCCGTGCAGCTGTACGGCGTGGTCCACCACGTACTGGGCGGTCTCGGTGGCGAGCAGCTTGGCCATCGCGGCCCGCTTGGGCACGTCCGCGGCCCCGCTGTCGTACGCGCCCGCCGCCGCGTACACGAGCAACCGGGCCGCTTCGGTGCGGGTGGCCATCTCGGCCACCCGGTGGGCGACCGCCTGGAGGTCCCCGAGCACCCCGCCGAACGCGCTGCGGCCCGCCGTGTGCCGCACCGCCGCGTCGAGCGCGGCCTGCGCCATGCCCACCGCGAACGCGCCCACGCTGGGGCGGAACAGGTTGAGGGTGCCCATGGCCACCCGGAACCCCCGGCCGGGCTCCCCGAGCAGGTCCTCGGGGCCCACCGGCACCCCGTCGAAGGCGACGCTGCCGATCGGGTGCGGGGAGAGCATGTCGAGCGGCTCCCCGCCGAGTCCGGGGCGGTCCGCCGGGACCAGGAAGGCGGTCACCCCGCGGGATCCGGGCGCCTCCCCCGTACGGGCGAACACGGTGTAGAAATCGGCCTCGGGCGCGTTGGAGATCCACCGCTTCTCCCCCGTCAGCCGCCAGCCGGCCCCGTCCGGTTCGGCACGCAGGGCCAGCGCGGCCGCGTCGGAGCCGGCCCCCGGCTCGCTCAGCGCGAAGGCCGCCACCGCCCGCCCGGCCCGCACCTCGGGGAGCCAGCGGTCCCGCTGGGCCGGCGAGCCGGCGCTCAGCACCGGGTGGGTGCCCAGGCCCTGCAGGGCGAGCGCGGTCTCCGCCTCGGTGCAGGCGTACGCGAGGGACTCGCGCAGCAGGCACAGGTCGAGGGCGCCCGAGGTGAACAGCCGGTCCAGCAGCCCGGTTTCGCCGAGCGCCGCGAGCAGCGGGCGGTTGACCCGGCCCGGCTCGCCCTTCTCGGCCAGCGGCCGCAGCCGTCCGGCCGCCAGCGCGCGCAGCTCGGCGCACCACTGCTCCTGTTCCGGTCCGAGCACGAACCCCGCCATTGCGGCCCTCTTCCTCTCGCCCGTGCGGCGAGCGCCCTCCGGTGAATGCGGTCCTGTGATTACGGTGCTGTGGGTGAGCGGTGGTGCGGTCGGTGCGGTGGTGCTGCCGGTGCGGCGGTGCCGTAAGGGCGGCCGTCGGCCGTGCGCCGGAGGCGGGGGAGGCCCCGCACGGAGTTCCGTACCGCACCCGGTCTATCGCGTTTCACTGATTGCCGTCACCATAACGCTACGCTCGTTTTCGCGACTGCACGGCCGCCGGCACCACATCTCCCTCCCGGACGACGCCGCAAGGGGGCGAACCGCCTTGGAGCTCAAGCCTTCCGCTCACGCAGACACCTTCGCGCGCGACCATCTGCCGCCCCCCGAGGACTGGCCCGAACTCGTCTTCCGGCTGCCCGAGCTGGCCTATCCGGACCGCCTCAACTGCGCCGCGGAGCTGCTCGACACGACCGTGGCGCGGTTCGGCCCGGACCGGCCGGCCTTCCGCACCGCGGACGGCGGGGTCTGGTCGTACGGGGAGCTCCAGGGGCACGTGGACCGGATCGCCCGGGTGCTCACCGGGGAGCTGGGCGTGGCCCCCGGCAACCGGGTGCTGCTGCGCGGCCCCACCAGCCCCTGGCTCGCGGCCTGCTGGCTCGCGGTGGTGAAGGCGGGGGCGGTGGCGGTCACGGTGCTGCCCCAGCAGCGGCCGCGGGAGCTGGCCGCGGTCTGCGAGATCGCCCGGGTCGGGCACGCCCTGTGCCACGAGTCCGTACGGGCGGACCTGGAGAAGGCCGCCGTGCCGGGGCTGCGCATCACCCCGTACGGCGGGCCCGGCGCGGACGACCTGCTGCGGCGGGCCGGGCGGCAGCCGGCGGGCTTCGGGGCGGTGCCGACCTCGGCCGACGACGTGGCGCTGATCGCCTTCACCTCGGGCACCACGGGCCGGCCCAAGGGGTGCATGCACTTCCACCGGGACGTGCTGGCCGTGGCCGACACCTTCTCCCGGCAGGTGCTGCGGCCGGAGCCGGAGGACGTGTTCGCGGGCAGCCCGCCGCTTGGCTTCACCTTCGGGCTGGGCGGGCTGGTGGTCTTCCCGCTGCGCGCCGGGGCCTCCGCGCTGCTCCTGGAGCAGGCCGGGCCGCGGCAGCTGCTGCCCGCGCTGGCGGCGCACCGGGTGTCGGTGCTGTTCACGGCCCCGACCGCGTACCGCACCATGCTCGACGAGCTGGACGGGCACGATCTGAGCGCCCTGCGCCGGTGCGTCTCGGCCGGCGAGAACCTGCCGGCCGCCACCTGGGACGCCTGGTACGAGCGCACCGGGCTGCGGATCATCAACGGCATCGGCGCCACCGAGCTCCTGCACATCTTCATCGCGGCCGCCGACGAGGAGATCCGGCCCGGCACCACGGGCCGCCCGGTGCCCGGCTGGCAGGCCCGGGTGGTGGACCGGGAGGGCAAGCCGGTCCCGGACGGCGTGCCCGGGCTGCTGGCCGTCCGCGGCCCGGTCGGCTGCCGGTACCTGGCCGACCCCCGGCAGCGCGAGTACGTGCAGGGGGGATGGAACATCACCGGGGACACGTACGTCCGCGAGTCGGACGGCTACTTCCGGTACGTGGCCCGCGCCGACGACATGATCATCTCGGCCGGGTACAACATCGCGGGCCCCGAGGTGGAGGAGGCCCTGCTGCGCCATCCGGAGGTGGCGGAGGCGGCGGTGGTGGGGCGGCCGGACGAGCTGCGCGGGCAGGTGGTGGTGGCGTACGCGGTGCTGCGGCAGGGCTCGGAGGCCACCGAGGAGGAGCTGCGGACCTGGATGAAGGCCGAGCTGGCTCCGCACAAGTGTCCGCGGGCCTTCGTCTTCCGGGCTTCGCTCCCCCGCACCGAGACCGGAAAACTTCAGCGCTTCCGGCTGCGCGATCTAGAGTGATCAGGTGGCCGAGCAGCACACCCCGCGATCCCTGATCGTCACGTTCTACGGCGCCTACGGGCGGCCGGAGCAGGGCCCCGTCCCGGTGGCCGCCCTGATCCGGCTGCTGGGCGCCGCGGGCGTCGACGCGCCCTCCGTACGCTCTTCGGTCTCGCGGCTCAAACGCCGCGGCTTCCTCGTACCGGCGAAGGCGGCGGACGGGGCTGCGGCGTACGCCCTGTCCGAGGAGGCCCGCGAGCTGCTCGCGGACGGCGACCGGCGCATCTACCGCGCCCCGGACGGCGGGCGGGCGCAGGCCGGGGAGGGCGCGGAGGCCGAATGGCTGCTCGCCGTGTTCTCGGTCCCCGAGCAGGAGCGGCACAAGCGGCACCTGCTGCGCTCGCGGCTGGCCCGCCTCGGCTTCGGCGCGGCGGCCCCCGGTGTGTGGATCGCCCCGGCCCGGCTGTACGAGGAGACCCGGCACACCCTGGACCGCCTGCACCTGGGCGGCTACGTGGACCTGTTCCGCGGCGCGCACCTGGGTTTCGCCCCGACCGCGGAGGCGGTCTCGCGGTGGTGGGACCTGGCGGCCATCGCCAAGCAGCACGAGGAGTTCCTCGACCGGCACGAGCCGGTGCTGCGCGGCTGGCAGGCGGGCCGGACCGGCGAGGTCGCGGAGCAGGCCTACCGGGACTACCTGCTGGCCCTGGACTCCTGGCGGCGGCTGCCGTACGCCGATCCCGGGCTGCCGGCGGACCTGCTGCCCTCGGACTGGCCCGGCGAGCGGTCCGCGGCCGTGTTCGCGGAGCTGCACGCGCGGCTGCGGGACACCGGGGCGGAGTTCGTGGGCCGCTGAGGGCCGACGGGGGGACGGGCCGACGGGGGCGGGGGCGGGGGCGGCCCGGCGGATAACCCGGTGCGCGAGTCCGCAGGGTCCGGCCATCATGGGCCATGCCGTGGACCTTCACCGAAGACTTCGACGCCTATCAGGCCGCCGCGGGCGCGTACGCGGCCTCCCGGCCCGACTCCCACACCGTGCTGCTGACGGTCGCCGACGCCCTGGCCCGGCGGGGCCCGCACGCCTTCGGGGAGGGAACCCCGTTCTTCGGCTGGTGGCGGGACGCGGGCGGGACCGTGGCCGGGTGCCTGGTGTGCACTCCCCCGTACGCGCTGATGCTGGGGGTGCTGACCGCGCCCGCGGCGGCCGAGCTCGGGGCCGCGTTCGCCACCGAGCCCCGGCTGGCGGCGGCCGGCGGCTTCAACGCGCGGCGCGCGGACGCCGAGGCGCTGGCCGCGGCCTGCGGGCGGGACACCGCGGTGGCCGAGGAGCTGCGGCTGTACCGGCTGGCGGCCCTGGTCCCCCCGGACCCGGCCCCGCCCGGGGCGGCCCGCGCCGCCACCGCGGCGGACCTGCCGCTGCTCATGGAGTGGTACGCGGCCTTCGGCGCCGACACCGGGCAGCCGGCCGGGATCCCCGAATCTGCGGTCCGCGACCGCATCTCCTTCGGCGGGCTGCTGCTGTGGGAGGACGCGGGCGTGCCGGTGTCCATGGCCGGCCGGTCCCGGGTGGCGCAGGGCACCAGCCGGATCGGCCCCGTGTACACCCCGCCGGCGCTGCGCGGCCGCGGGTACGCGGCGGGGGTGACCACCGCCGCCACGCGGGCGGCGCAGGCCGCCGGAGCGCAGGAGGTGCTCCTGTTCACCGACCTGGCGAACCCGACGAGCAACGGCATCTACCGGCGCCTCGGCTACCGGTCGGTCGAGGACCGGCTGCACCTGGTCCTGTGAGCGGGCCCGCACCGTCCGGGTCTGCGCCGTCCACGCCGTACGCCCCGCCCGGCGCCCCGGTCAGAGGCTGAGCCGCGGCTTCGGGGCGTCGGTGCGGCCGGTGGGCGGCCGCCGGGACCCGGCCCGGTAGGGGGCCGGCCAGGGCGCGGCGAGCCCCGTGTAGCCCTGCTCGGCGGCCGCGTGCAGGGTCCAGTGCGGGTCGTACAGGTGCGGCCGGCCCAGGGCGCACAGGTCCGCCCGGCCGGCCAGCAGCAGGGAGTTGACGTCGTCCCAGGAGGAGATGGCCCCCACCGCGATGACCGGGACGCCCACCGCGTTGCGGATGCGGTCGGCGAACGGGGTCTGGTACGAGCGGCCGTACTCGGGGCGCTCCTCGGCCACGACCTGTCCGGTGGAGACGTCGATCGCGTCCGCCCCGTGCTCGGCGAAGGCCCGGGCGATGGCCACGGCCTCGTCCGTGCCGGTGCCGCCGGGCGCCCAGTCGGTGGCGGAGATGCGGACGGTCATCGGCCGGTCCTGCGGCCACACCTCGCGTACGGCGTCGAAGACTTCGAGCGGGAAGCGCAGCCGGCCCGCGAGCGTGCCGCCGTACCCGTCGGTGCGCCGGTTGGTGAGCGGCGAGAGGAAGCCGGACAGCAGGTAGCCGTGGGCGCAGTGCAGTTCGAGCAGGTCGAAGCCGCAGTCGGCGGCCCGCCGCGCGGAATCGGCGAACTGCCGCCGGATGACCGGGAGTTCGCTGGCGGCGAGTTCGCGCGGCACCTGGTTGACCCCGTGCCGGTAGGGCAGCGGGGAGGCGGCGGCCAGCGGCCAGTTGCCGGCGGGCAGCGGTTCGTCCATGCCCTCCCACATCCGCCGGGTGGAGCCCTTGCGGCCCGCGTGCCCGAGCTGGATCCCGAGCGCGGTGCCCTCGGCGGAGGCGTGCACGAAGTCGACGATCCGCCGCCAGGCCTCGGCCTGTCCGTCGGTGTAGAGCCCGGCGCAGCCGGG
Organism: Streptomyces sp. NPDC030809; assembly: GCF_055572195.1. Taxonomy (NCBI): domain Bacteria; kingdom Bacillati; phylum Actinomycetota; class Actinomycetes; order Kitasatosporales; family Streptomycetaceae; genus Streptomyces; species Streptomyces sp. NPDC030809. The sequence goes on along the minus strand of NZ_JBVIDV010000009.1, from coordinate 223,516 downwards.
GGTGATCCGGGCCTCGGGGCCGACGCACACCATCTCGGTCATGACCAGTCCGGGCCCGCCGAGGGCGCGGCTGCCGAGGTGCACGAGGTGGAAGTCGCCGGGCACCCCGTCGGTGGCGGAGTACATGTCCATCGGCGAGACGACCACCCGGTTGCGCAGGGTCAGTCCGCGCAGCCGGTACGGGGTGAACATCGGCGGGGTGCCCTCGGGGCAGCCGAAGTCCCGCTCGACCAGTCCGGTGAAGCGCTCGTCGCGCATCCGCAGGTTGCCGTGGGTGACCCGGCGGCTGCGGGTGAGCAGGTTGAAGGCGAACTGCCGGGCGGGCTGGTCCACGTATCCGGCGAGGTCCTCGAACCAGCGCAGGCTGGCGGCCGCGGCCCGCTGGGTGGATTCGACGACGGGGCGGCGCTCGGCCTCGTAGGCGGCGAGGGCGGCGGGCAGTCCGTCCTGCTCCTCGATGCAGGCGGCGAGCGCGAGGGCGTCCTCGACGGCCAGCTTGGTCCCGGAGCCGATGGAGAAGTGCGCGGTGTGCGCGGCGTCGCCGAGCAGCACGGTGCTGCCGTGGGACCAGCGCTCGTTGACGACCGTGCGGAAGGCGGTCCAGGCCGAGTTGTTGCCGCGCAGCGGGCGGCCGCGCAGGGTCTCGGCGAAGATCTTGGCGCAGCGGGCGGCGGACTCCTCCTCGTCGCACAGGTCGAGCCCGGCGGCCTGCCAGACCTCCTCGCGCATCTCGACGATGACGGTGGAGGACTCGGCGGCATAGGGGTAGCCGTGCAGCTGCATGACCCCGTGCGCGGTCTCCGCGATCTCGAAGCGGAAGGCGTCGAACGCGAAGTCGGCGGCCAGCCAGATGTAGCGGCAGCGGTGGGTCTCGATCCGGGGCCGGAAGGCGGCGGCGAAGGCCTCGCGGGTGCGGCTGTGCACCCCGTCCGCGGCGATCACCAGGTCGTGCCCGGCGGCCAGGGCGGCCGGGTCGGGGGCCTCGGTGCGGGTGCGCAGCTCCACCCCGAGTCCGGCGCACCGCTCGTGCAGGATCTCCAGCAGCCGGCGGCGGCCGACCGCGGCGAAGCCGTGCCCGCCGGAGGTCAGGATCCGGCCGCGGTGCAGGACCTCGATGTCGTCCCAGCGGACGAACTCCCGCCGGAGCGCGGCGAACACCTCCGGGTCGGCCTGTTCGATGCCGCCGAGGGTCTCGTCGGAGAGGACCACCCCGAAGCCGAAGGTGGCCGCGGGGGTGTTGCGCTCCCAGACGGTGATCTCCCGGTCCGGGCCCAGCCGTTTGAGGAGGGCCGCCGCGTACAGCCCGCCGGGTCCGCCGCCGACGACCGCGATCCGCACGGCTACCTCCCTCGCCAGTCGGGCGGCCGCTTGGCCGTGAACGCCGCGTGGAACTCGGCGTAGTCCTCGCCGTTCATCAGCAGGGCCTGGGTGGCCGCGTCGAGTTCGACGCTGGCGGCCAGCGGCATGTCGAGCTCGGCGGTCAGCAAGGCCTTGGTCTGGGCGTAGGCGAGTGCGGGGCCGGCGGCGAGGCGGGCGGCGAGCTCGGCGGCCCGCGCGTCGGCCTTGCCCTCGTCGGTGAGTTCGCTGAGCAGTCCGATCCGTTCGGCCTCCGCGGCGCGCACCGGCTCCCCGAGCATCAGCAGCCGGGTGGCGTGCCCGAGGCCGACCACCCGGGGCAGCAGGTAGGCGGCGCCCATGTCCCCGCCGGACAGCCCGACGCGGGTGAACAGGAAGGCGAAGCGGGCGGAGGGGTCGGCGATGCGGAAGTCGGCGGCGAGCGCGAGGACGGCCCCGGCTCCGGCGGCCACGCCGTGGACGGCGGCGACGACCGGGAAGGGGCATTCGCGGATCGCGCGCACGACCTGCCCGGTCATCCGGTTGAAGTCGAGGAGCTGCGCGGTGTCCATGGCGAGCGTGGCGCCGATGATCTCGTCCACGTCGCCGCCGGAGCAGAAGCCGCGCCCCCCGCCGCCGAGGACGAGGGCGCGCACGGAGCGCTCGCGGGAGAGTTCGGCCAGCAGATCGCGCAGGTCGGCGTAGGCGCCGAAGGTGAGCGCGTTCAGCTTCTCGGGGCGGTCGAGGGTGACGGTGGCGACCCCGTCCCGGCTGGTCAGCCGGAGGTGGCGCCATCGTTCGGTACGGGCTGCGGAACCGGTGAAGGGGCTCACCCCATGAGCGTATCACCGAGTTGTGACTTCCGTCATGGAAACGCGACAACCGAGTACCCGGCGGGGCACCCGGGGGCGGCCTCCACCACCGCCGCCCGGGCGTCAACCCCGACTTGACCTGCTGAATGACTATGCGGCCTCGCCCGCGAGGGTCGCGACGAGCACGGCCTTGATGGTGTGCAGCCGGTTCTCCGCCTCGTCGAAGACGACCGAGTGGGCGGACTCGAACACCTCGTCCGTCACCTCCAGGTGGTCCAGCCCGTGCCGGTCGTGGATCTCCCGGGCCACCGCCGTGCCCAGGTCGTGGTAGGCGGGCAGGCAGTGCAGGAACTTCACGTCCGGGTTCCCGGTGGCCCGCAGCACGTCCATGGTGACGGCGTACGGGGACAGGGCCGCGATCCGCTCGTCCCAGACCTCCTTCGGCTCCCCCATGGAGACCCAGACGTCGGTGGCCACGAAGTCGGCGCCGCCGACGGCCTCGGCGACCTCCTCGGTCAGGGTGACCCGCGCCCCGGAGGCGGCCGCGAGCTTCCGGGCCCGCGCCACGACCTGCTCCGCGGGCCAGTACCTGCGCGGCGCGGCGATCCGTACGTCCATGCCGAGCAGGGCGCCGGCGACCAGGTACGAGTTGCCCATGTTGAAGCGCGCGTCGCCGAGGTAGGCGAGGGCGATCCGGTCCAGGGGCTTGTCGCAGTGCTCGGTCATGGTCAGGGCGTCGGCGAGCATCTGGGTGGGGTGCCAGTCGTCCGTCAGGCCGTTGTAGACGGGGACCCCGGCGTGCGCGGCGAGCTCCTCGATGCTGTCCTGGCTGTCCCCGCGGTACTGGATCGCGTCGAACATCCGGCCGAGGACCCGGGCGGTGTCCTTCACGGACTCCTTGTGCCCGATCTGCGAGCCGGAGGGGTCCAGGTAGGTGGTGGAGGCACCCTGGTCCGCGGCGGCCACCTCGAACGCGCAGCGGGTGCGCGTGGAGGTCTTCTCGAAGATCAGGGCGATGTTCTTCCCGCGCAGCCGGGGGACCTCGGCGCCGGCCCGCTTGGCGGCCTTCAGCTCGGCGGACAGCTCGATGAGGCCGCGGAACTCGTCGGCGGTGAAGTCGAGCTCCTTGAGAAAACTGCGGCCGGCCAGGTGGGTGGCCATGGGCACTCCTAGGTCGCACAGGGCGGGGGGACCTTGGAAGTCTATACGAGCTACCGCATTGCTATGCAGCCCGTCCCGGCATGCGATCCCTCACACGGCCACCGCCCGGCCCGCACCGCTTCCGCCGTCCCCTCCGAGCCTGCCTCACTCCACCGCGTCGCGCTCCACGGGACAGCTCATGCAGCGCGGCCCGCCCCGCCCGCGGCCCAGCTCGCTGCCCGGGATCTCGATCACCTCGATCCCCTGCCTGCGCAGGTGCGTGTTGGTGGTCACGTTGCGCTCGTACGCGACGACCACGCCGGGCTCCACGGCCAGCACGTTGCAGCCGTCGTCCCACTGCTCGCGCTCGGCGGAGTGCACGTCCTGGGTGGCGGTGAGCACCCGGATCCGGTCCAGGCCCAGGGCGGCCGCGATCGCCCGGTGCATGTGCTCGGGCGGGTGGTCGGTGACCTTCAGTTCGGTCTCGCCCGCACCGGGCTCGATGGTGTACGAGCGCAGCATGCCCAGGCCCGCGTACTGGGTGAAGGTGTCCCCGTCGACCATCGTCATCACCGTGTCCAGGTGCATGAACGCACGCCGCTTGGGCATGTCGAGGGCCACGATCGTACGGGCCGACCCGGCGGCGAACAGCCCCCGCGCGAGCATCTCCACGGCCTGCGGGGTGGTGCGCTCGCTCATGCCGATGAGCACGGCCCCGTTGCCGAGGACCAGCACGTCCCCGCCCTCGATGGTCGAGGGGTAGTCGGCCTGCCCCTGCGACCAGTAGTGGAAGGCCCCGGAGGCGGTGAACAGCGGGTGGTGCCGGTAGATGGCCTCGAAGTGGACCGTCTCGCGCTGCCGGGCCGGCCAGCGCATGGCGTTGATCGACACCCCGTCGTAGATCCAGGCCGAGGTGTCGCGCGTGAACAGGTGGTTGGGGAGCGGGCCGAGCAGGAAGCCGTCCAGGTCCAGCGCGTGGAAGCGGACCGAGACGGGCTCCTCGAACCGTTCGAGGTACTCGCGCTTGGTCATGCCGCCGACCAGCGCGTCCACGAGGTCGGCCGCCGGGAGGTCCTCGAAGGCCGCGCGCAGGTGCCCGGTGGCGAGCGGCCCGTACTCCTTCTCGTCGAACACCCGGTCCAGCACGAGGCGTCTGGCCTCCGGCACGTCGAGGGCCTCGCGCAGCAGGTCCCCGAAGAGGTGGACCGCCACCCCGCGGTCCCGCAGGACGTCCGCGAACCCGTCGTGCTCCTGGCGGGCCCGGCGCACCCAGAGCACGTCGTCGAAGAGCAGGGCGTCCTTGTTGCTGGGGGTGAGCCGCTTCAGCTCCAGGTCGGGCCGGTGGAGGATGACGCGGCGCAGCCGCCCGGTCTCGGAATCGACATGGAATCCCATGTGTACACGGTCGCAGACCGGGCGGCCTTTGTGAGCAGGGCGGCTGACGGTCAGTGGAGACCGATGAGCGCCCCGGGGTCGCCCTGGAGGGCGGGGGCGATCAGGCCCAGCTTGGGGGTGACCAGCTCCGGCAGGCCCATGCGGGAGCCGTCGGGCATGCTCAGCGGGGCGCCGACGACCGCGCCGGGGCTCTGGGCGAGCAGCGGCGAGCGCTCGGAGGTGACCTCCGCCTCGTCGGGGTTGCCGGTGCCGAGCAGCCCCGGCAGCTCGGAGCCGACGACGGTGGGCGCCAGGTCCCCGGTCAGCGGGACCGGCGGCAGGAGCGGGCTCGGCAGCAGCTCGCCCTGGTGGTGCGTCGGGCCCTCGACGGCCCCGGGCGTCAGCAGCGGCACGCCGCTCGCGATCTTCGGGGCGGGCACGCCCACCGCCGTCTCCAGCGCCTCCAGGGGCACCGCCACCGGCACGTGTCCGTCGGCCAGGGCCGGCGACGCGGCCACCGCCGTGGCCATACACGTCATGAGCGCCGCAATGCTCCCGCGCGCGGTCATTTTCATTCTGCGTTCCGTCCTTCCAGGCATGCGGACACTCCGCTTCGCTGGAAGAAACGAGCCCGCACCCCGATTCCCCGAAAAGTTCCCCCATTTGCCGTAACCAAGCGGTGGACCGGACAGGTGAAACCAATGGTGGACCGGGGTGCGGCCGCGCCGGCTAGAGGCGCGGGTCGACGGGCTCCGATTCCAGCGCGAGCACCGCGAACACCGCCTCGTGGACCCGCCACAGGGGCTCCCCCGCGGCCAGCCGGTCCAGGGCCTCCAGCCCGAGCGCGTACTCGCGCAGGGCCAGCGACCGCTTGTGGCCGAGGTGCCGGCCGCGCAGCCGGGCCAGGTTCTCCGGGCGCGTGTACTCCGGACCGTAGATGATCCGCAGGTACTCGCGCCCGCGGACCTTGACCCCCGGCTGGACCAGGCGCCCGTCCGCGCCGCGGGCGTACGCCTCCAGCGGCTTGACCACCATGCCCTCGCCGCCGTCGGCCGTCAGCCGCAGCCACCACTGCGTACCGGCCCGCACCGACTCCGGGTCCCCGGTGTCCACGAGGATCCGGCCGGTGGCGCGCAGCAGCCCGGTGCCCGCCTTCTCGTCGGCGGCGACCAGCCGGTCCAGCCACGCGAGCTGCTCGTCGTGCGGCACCGTGGCCAGGTTGCGGCCCTGGCAGGCGAGCAGCTGGAAGGGGGCGAAGCGCACCCCCTCCAGCCCCCGGGTGGGCCAGCAGTAGCGCCGGTAGGCCTCGGTGAACGCGGCTGCGTCGGCGGCCCGTTCGCGCATGAGCCCGCCCAGGGCCCCGGTGTCCACGCCCCGGGCCGCGGCCGCCTCCACGGCCGCCAGCGCCGGGGGCAGCGCCGCGGCGGCGGCCGCCCCGACGGCGGCGTACTGGGTGCGCAGCAGTCCGGTGGCCTTCAGGGACCAGGGCAGCAGCTCCCCGTCGAAGAGCAGCCAGTCGGTGCCGAGCTCCTCCCACAGCCCGGCGTCGGTGACGGACCCGCGCAGCCGGTCCAGCACCTCCTCGGTGACCTTCGGGTCGTCGAAGAACGGGCGGCCGGTACGCGTGTACAGCGCGCCGGTCACCCCGGCGGCGCCGAAGCGTGCGGCGGCCGCGGCGGCGTCCCGGCAGAGCAGCACCACGGCCCGGGAGCCCATGTGCTTCTCCTCGCACACCACCCGGGCGATGCCGTCCGCCCGGTACTGGGCGAAGGCCTCGGCGGGGTGCTCCAGGTGGCCCTCCTCCTTCGAGGTGGCGGTGGGCGCCATCGTCGGCGGCAGGTACGGGACCAGCCGCGGGTCCACCGCGAACCTGCTCATCACCTCCAGGGCGGCCGCCGCGTTCTCCTCGCGCACGGTGACCCGGCCGTGGTGGCGGGTCTCGACGGCCCGGCGGCCCTGTACGTCGGCGAGGTCGAGGGGCCGCCCGTCGGACGCCCCGGGGGCCGGCGCGGCGAGCGGGCGCAGCGGCTCGTACCAGACCCGCTCGGCCGGTACGTCGACCAGCTCGCGCTCGGGCCAGCGCAGCGCGGTCATCCGGCCGCCGAAGACGGCTCCCGTGTCCAGGCAGATGGTGTTGTTGATCCAGGAGGTGTCGGGGACCGGGGTGTGGCCGTAGACCACGACGGCCTTGCCCCGGTACTCCTCGGCCCAGGGGTGGCGCACCGGCAGCCCGAACTCGTCGGTCTCGCCGGTGGTCTCCCCGTACAGGGCGTGCGAGCGGACCCGCCCGGAGGTGCGGCCGTGGTACTTCTCGGGCAGGCCGGCGTGGCAGACCACGAGGCGGCCGCCGTCGAGCACGTAGTGGCTGACGAGCCCGTCGATGAACTCCCTGACGCGGGCGGTGAAGGCCTCGTCCTCGCGGCCGAGCTGCTCCACGGTCTCGGCGAGCCCGTGGGTGAGGCGGACCTTGCGGCCCTTGAGCCAACGGCCCAGCTTGTTCTCGTGGTTGCCGGGCACGCACAGGGCGGTGCCCGCCTCGACCATGTCCATGACCCGGCGGAGCACGCCGGGGCTGTCGGGGCCGCGGTCGACGAGGTCCCCGACGAAGACCGCGGTCCGGCCCTCGGGGTGCGCCCCGTCCCGGTAGCCGAGCTTGGCGAGCAGGGTTTCCAGCTCGGAGCTGCAGCCGTGGACGTCGCCGATGATGTCGAAGGGCCCGGTGAGGTGGCGCAGGTCGTTGAAGCGGCGCTCGCGCACCACCTCGGCCCGGTCCACCTCCTCCTCGCTGCGCAGCACGTGCACCTTGCGGAAGCCCTCGCGCTCCAGTCCGCGCAGGGACCGGTGCAGGTCGCGGCGGTGCCGCTGGATGACCCGGCGGGGCAGGGCGGCCCGGTCGGGGCGGCCGGCGTTGCGCGCCGCACAGACCTCCTCGGGCAGGTCGAGGACCACGGCCACGGGCAGCACGTCGTGGGCCCGCGCCAGGTCGACGAGCTGCCGGCGGGCCTCCGGCTGCACGCTGGTGGCGTCGACCACGGTGAGCCGGCCGGCGGCGAGCCGCTTGCCGGCGATGTGGTGGAGCACGTCGAACGCGTCCTTGCTGGCGCTCTGGTCGTTCTCGTCGTCGGCGACCAGGCCCCGGCAGTAGTCGGAGGAGAGCACCTCCGTGGGGGCGAAGTGGCGGCGGGCGAAGGTGGACTTGCCGGAGCCGGTGGCGCCGATCAGGACCACGAGGGACAGGTCGGGGACGGCGAGGGTGCGCGCGTGGTTCTGCCCGGTCATGCGGCCTGCTCCTCCTTCGGTGCGGCGGCCGTGAAGACGGCCATCTGGGTGGGCGGACCCACCTCGGGGTCCTCGGGTCCCACGGCGGCCCACCGGACGGTGTAGCCGTGGCGGGCGGCGACGGCGTCCGCCCAGGTCCGGAACTCGGCGCGGGTCCACTCGAAGCGGTGGTCGCCGTGCCGGACGTGTCCGGCGGGCAGGGACTCCCAGCGGACGTTGTACTCGGCGTTGGGGGTGGTCACGATCACGCTCCGGGGGCGGGCGGCGCCGAACACCGCGTACTCCAGGGCCGGCAGCCGGGGCAGGTCCACGTGCTCGACCACCTCGCTCAGGACGGCCGCGTCGTAGCCGGCCAGCCGGCGGTCGGTGTACGCGAGGGAGCCCTGGAAGAGGCTGACGCGGGCGCTCTGCCGCTCGCCCATCCGGTCCAGGCGCAGCCGGCGCGCGGCCACCGTCAGGGCCCGCACCGACACGTCCACGCCGACGATCTCGGTGAACGACACGTCCCCCAGCAGCTCCTGGACGAGCTGACCCTGGCCGCAGCCGAGGTCCAGCACCCGGTGGGCGCCGGCGGCGCGCAGCTCCGAGAGGATCGCGGCCCGGCGCTGCACGGCGAGCGGCACCGGCCGCTCCTCGGTGTCCTCGATCTCGTCCACCGCGTTGTCGAGCGCCTCGGCCTCGATGTCGTCCACGGCGGCGAGCCGGGCGAGTTCGAGGCGCTCGATGGCGGTGCGGGTCAGGCCGGGGCGGCGTGTGAGGAACCGGGCGGTGATGAGCCGGTGCTCGGGGTGGCCGGGCAGCCAGCCCTCACCGGCGCGCAGCAGCTTGTCCACCTCGTCCGGGGCCACCCAGTAGTGCTTGGCGTCGTCGAGCACGGGCAGCAGCACGTAGAGCTGGCGCAGCGCGTCGGCGAGGACCAGCTCCCCTTCGAGGACCAGCCGCACGTACCGCGAGTCGCCCCACTCGGGGAACTGCTCGTCGAGCGGCAGCGGTTCGGCGTCCACGGTGTCCCAGCCGAGCGGGGCGAACAGCCGGCGCACCAGGTCGGCGCCGCCGCCGCGGGCCGGCAGGGCGGGGATCTCGATGCGCAGCGGCCGGGCCTGCCCGGCGAGTTCGGGGCGGGCCTTGCAGGTGCCGCCCAGGGCGGTGCGGAACACGGCGGCCAGGGCGACGGCCAGCAGCGAGGACGCCGCGTACGGCCGGTCGTTGACGTACTGCGCGAGCGCCGTGTCGGCCTGCCCGGCCGCCCCGCGCCCGCGGCCCTGCTCCCGTCCCTTGCGGACGAGTGCCACCGCGTCCACCTCCAGCAGCAGCGCGGCGGTGCAGCGCTCGTCGGAGGCCTCGGGATACAGCACGTGGGCGGTGCCGTGCGAGGTGCTGAACGACTGGGCGTTGCCGGGATGCTTGTGCAGCAGGAAGCCCAGGTCGGTCGCGGGTCGGTCAGGGGTGCCGGTGGTGGAGATCGTCAGGAACACCCGTACGAGTATTGCCGCGCCCCGGAGCGGCCACCACGCATTTTCCGCACCGCCCGCCGCCGCCCGGGCTCATCCCCCTCCGCCGCCTTCCAAGGCCGCCGCCAGGGCGGCGATCCGGTCCGGGCCCACCCGGCAGCAGCCGCCGATCAGGCGGGCGCCGTCCCGCTGCCACTCGGCCACCGGCCACGGCACCGGGGCGGCCGGGGGCCGCCACAGCCCGGTCGCCGCGTCCCACACGGAGCCGTCGTTGGGATAGGCCACCACCGGCTTGCCGGAGGCGGCGGCCGCGATCCGGACGGCCGGACCGACCTCCCGCGGATCACAGCAGTTCACCCCGACGGCCAGCACCCCGGGGACCCCGGCGGCCAGCCCGAAGGCCTCGTCGAGCGGCTGCCCGGCGCGGGTGCGGCCGCCCTCGACGGTGTACGAGAGCCAGGCCGGGACCGGGCAGTCCGCGAGCACCCGCAGCAGGGCCCGCGCCTCGTCGGTGTCCGGCACGGTCTCGACGGCGAGCAGGTCGGCACCCGCCGCGGCCAGGGCCTCGATCCGCGGCCGGTGGAAGGCCTCCAGCGCCGCAGCGCTCAGCCCGTACCGGCCCCGGTACTCGGAACCGTCCGCGAGCACCGCCCCGTACGGCCCGACCGATCCGGCCACCCACACCGGCCGGTCGGGCCCGGCCGCGGCCTGCGCGGCCAGGGACACGCTGCGGCGCACCAGGGACGCGTCCGTGACCTGGTAGCTCGCGGTGATCAGCACCTCGGCCCCCGCCCTCAGGTAGGCCGTGTGCGCCGCCACCACCTGTTCGGGCGCCTCGGCGAGCACCCGCCCCGTCCAGAGCGCTCCGGAGAGGTCGCAGCCCTGGTCGAGCAGCCGGTTGCTGAGCCCGCCGTCGAGGAGCACGGTCCGCCGGTCCAGGGGCGGCGGTCCGGACGCGCGGGCCATCAGCCGAGCCGGCCCATCACCTGGGAGGCGATCAGCTCCAGGTGGTCCAGGTCGTGCAGGTCGAGCACCTGGAGGTAGATCCGCGAGGACCCGGCGGCCCGGTACGCACCGATCTTCTCGACGACCTCCGCGGGGCTGCCCGCCAGACCGTTCGCCTTCAGTTCCGCAACCTCCCTTCCGATGGCCGCCGCCCGGCGGGCCACCTCTGCGTCGTTCCTGCCCACGCACACCACGAGGGCGTTGGAGTACACCAGCTCCCCGGGGTCGCGGCCGGCCTCCCGGGCGGCCGCCCGCACCCGCCCGAACTGCCGCTCGGTGTCCGCCAGCGAGGCGAACGGGATGTTGAACTCGTCCGCGTACTTCGCGGCGAGCCGCGGGGTGCGGCGCGCCCCGTGCCCGCCGATCAGCACCGGCACCTTCTCCTGGAGCGGCTTGGGCAGGGCCGGGGAGTCCGTCAGCCGGTAGTGCTTGCCGGTGTGGCTGAACGTCTCCCCCACCTTGGTCCCCCACAGGCCCGTCACGATGGCCAGCTGCTCCTCCAGCCGCCCGAACCGGTCGGCCGGGAAGGGGATCCCGTACGCCTCGTGCTCCCGTTCGAACCAGCCGGCGCCCAGGCCGAATTCGACCCGGCCCCCGGACATCCGGTCCACCTGGGCCACCTGGATGGCGAGGACCCCCGGGAGCCGGAAGGTGCCCGCCGTCATCAGGGTGCCCAGCCGGATCCGGCTGGTCTCCCGCGCCAGCCCGGCCAGGGTGATCCAGGCGTCGGTGGGCCCCGGCATCCCCGGCAGCTCCCCGTCCGGCCCGGTCCGGCCCCCGCCGCCCATCCGCACGAAGTGGTCCGAACGGAAGAAGGCGTCGAAGCCGAGGTCCTCGGCGGCCTTGGCCACCGCCAGCAGCGTGTCGTAACTGGCTCCCTGCTGGGGCTCGGTGAAGATGCGAAGATCCATACCTCCATCCTGCCGCGTGGGCACCCCGGCAGGGTGAATCTCCGTCAACCAGGCCGTCGGTGCCGGTCCGCGCCAGTGACCGCGGCCCGGGGAGATCGTTGGCTCGGACGGAGCCGGACCGCCCGGCCCGCGCGCCGGCGGCCTTTCGCCGGTGCGTCCACCGCACCCTTCCCCTGCGGAAGGGCCCGGGCCGAGGAGGCCGCCATGTCCCAGGAATCCGTGCCCGAGCACACCGGACAGGCTGCACACGACCACGTACGGCAGGAGCACCCGGTGCCCGCGCAGAGCGCACCGCCCAAGGGCCTGCTGCAGCAGATGGAAGAGCTGATGGCCGCACTCAACGCCGACCTCTCGCAGCTCGACGCGGACCTCCAGTCCTCGGCCGAGCGCCCCGCCGCCGGACCGGTGGCGCTGAACCGCTCGGCCCAGCCCGCCCCGGAGGCCGCTCCCGAGCGCCCTTCCTACCGCGGCTTCTGATCCCGCCGCCGCGGTGTGCTGGCCTGCCGGCGCCCCGGGGGCCGGCCGGTCATGCGGCGCGGGTCAGCTGGCGCCGGCCGTCGAGTCGCGGGCGGCGCCCGAGGCGCTGCCCCGCTCGCGGACCGCGAGCCGGCGCAGGATGCCGCGCACCCGGTCGCTCGACTCGTCCGCCGCGTCGATCGCCTCGATGCACTGCCAGTAGAGCCCCTCCTCGTCCGTCTCGCAGGCCACCCCCACCAGGGCTATGCCCACCTCGCCCAGCAGCGCCCCGAGTCCCAGCAGCGCCTGCCGGGGATCGGAGACCCCCGTCAGCTGCGCCGCCCTCGGCACGTAGTCCCCGGTTCTCCCCTCCAGGGCGAGGGCAGGCCGGTCGAGGACCCCGCATCCCCGGCCGCCGGCCTCGCCCAGCCCCCTCGCCTCCGCTCTCAGTTCCGGCGGCCCGGTGACCGCCATCCAACTTCCCACCGCCTGGGCGAGCGCCTGCGCCTGCCAGGCCTCCACCACGATGTCCAGTGCCGCCCGGCTCTGTGCAAGAGCATGGCGGCCGGCCGCGATGAGCCGCACCGCATCCATGAGCCGTCCCCCGTTCGTACGACTTACGCCGTCCCTCCATCACTACCCAGCGTGAAGGCAATGGGACCGTAAAGCCAGGGGTATTCGGAAATCTGTGGACACTCTCGCGGTTGTGGACAGCGCCATCACTCCGAAGAGTGACGATCTCCCCCTTTTTCGCCCTCCTGAGCGCTTCCTGAGCGGGTTTCGGGCACCGGGAAGCGGGTTTCGTTCCGTTCGATCTTGGCGGCGAGCGCGGCCAGCGGGTCCACGCCGAGCACCTCGCAGAACTGGAGGAGGTAGGCCAGGACGTCGGCCACCTCGTCGGCGACCCGGTGGGCGGACCGGGAATCGGCCATGACGCGGGCGGACTGCTCGGGCGTCAGCCACTGGAAGATCTCGACCAGTTCGGAGGCCTCCACGCTCAGGGCCACCGCGAGGTTCTTGGGCGTGTGGTACTGCTCCCAGGACCGGGCGGCCGCGAACTCGGCGAGCCGCCGCTGCAGCGCATCGAGGGTGGGGCGCTGCCCGGCGGGGCCGGGCGCAAGGCCTGGGGCCGCGGGGCCGGCGGACGGGCCGCCGGCCGGGTCGGGGTACGGGCGGCCGGAGGGGCCGGAGGGCGGCCTGCCCTCCGGGCCGGGGGACGGACTGGTGGACGGGTTCTCTGATGGGCTCACGCCACCAGGTCTACCACCGAGACTCCCGGCAGCTCTCGGGCCTGGGCGGCGCCGGCCGCCCCGAGGGTGCCGACCAGCCTGATGTGGCCGCGGGCGCACGAGGCCAGGGCCAGGCGCAGCAGTTCGCCGGTCTGGCGGTGGTCGAGCCCGCGGTCGATGCCGTCCGCGAGCACGGCCAGGGCCTGGCGGGCGGGCAGGAGTTCAGCGGCCGGGTCCACGGCGAGCACCCCCGGGCCGGTGAGCAGCACCAGCGCCAGGGCCAGGAAGCGCAGCTCGCCCTCGGCGAGCCGGCCCAGCGGGGTGCCGGCCGCCGCGCCGCCGCGGCCGAGGACCGCGAGGATCCGCCCGTCGGGCAGGGTCCGGGCGTCGAGGTCGAGCACCGGCCCGGCGCAGCCCCGCCGGGCGGCCTCGACGAGGGCGGCGTGCCGCGTGGCGCACTCGTGCCGGGTGCGGCGCAGCACCTCGGCCAGGTTGTCGCATCCGCCGCGCAGCCGTCCGGTGCCGGCGGGCACCGGCTCGCGCATCCGGCGCGGCTGCGGGTCGCACGCGAACACCGAGCGGAGGGCGACGACCAGTTGCTCCGCCGCTTCGAGCACCTGGCGCTGGCCGGCGGTGCTGCCGGCCACCCGGAGCGGGAGCAGGGAGGTGCCGAGCCGGTCGTCGGGGAGCGGGGCGCGGGTCACGCCGACCGCTCCGCCGGTGAACCAGGCCGCCTGCACCGAGCGGCGTCCGGGGTCGCGCAGGGCGGTGGTCAGCAGGGTCTGCCCGCCGGCGGTCAGGCGTTCGCCGACGATGCGCAGTTCGGGATCGGCCTGGATCGCCACGTCCAGGCGGACCGGTCCGGCCGGGCCGTCCACGGTGCAGCCGATCCGGAAGCCGCGTCTGCCCTGGGCGTCGGGGGCGGCCTGATCGGGCACGCAGGCCTCGGGGTCGGGGAAGACGTCGCCGAGCGCGGCGCCGGAACCGAGCCGGGCGAGGGCCTCGTACGCCTGGAGCACGTTCGATTTCCCGCTGCCGCTCGGACCGGCGAAGAGGGTGACGGGGCCGAGGCGGAAGGCGGCTCCGCGGTGCGACTTGAAGGCGGACAGCCGCAGTTCGGTGACGGCGGGCCGGGCGGGCGGGGCGGGGCGCGCGTCCGCGCGGGCGTGGTCGGCGGCGCGGGTCGGCCCGGAGCCCGGCGGGCCCGCCGGTCCCGCGGCCCGGGCGAACGGCGGCGCGGCCGGCGCGGGGACGGTGGCGATGGCGGCCGGCGGCCCGGCCGGCACCGGCCCCGGGGCAGACCCGGGCCCGCCCGCGGCGAGGGTGCGGGACCCGGCCGCGAGCCCGGCCGGGCCGGCCGGAACGGACCCGGGCGTACGGGCCGGGGCGGTGTGGGCGGTGGTGTGGGGGGAGGTCATGGGGCGGACGGTACGCACCCCCCGTCACGGCGAACCGTTCCGTCCCCCGCGCCTTCCTACGATTGGGGGACGGCCGCCGCGGCGATGCCCTCGACCTCGGTGCCGACCGGGGCCAGCAGGAAGACGTTGCGGTCCACGCGGTGCATCCCGCTGCCGAGCCCGAAGACCACCCCGCTGCTGAAGTCCAGGATCCGCTTGGCCACTTCGGTGTCCGCGCCGGTCAGGTCGAGCAGCACCGGGATCTGCGCGATCAGGTAGTCGGCCACTTCCCGCGCGTCCGCGAAGACCTGGACGCGGAGCACGACGAACCGCCGCTGCTCGGCGGCGAGCTCGCCGGACCGGGGGATGGTGCGGTGGTCGACCCGCGACGGCCATTCGTTGCGGCTGCGCAGGGGCACCACCTGGGCAAGCCCCTCCCACTGCTCGTCGGTGACGTCGTACCTGCTCACCGGCCCACCTCGGCCCCATGCGTCTTGTGCATCCACCCATCCTCTCGCGTTTCACCCGTTCAGCCCAACACCGACACGGCCCGTCCGGCGGGTCTCGGTCACGGATCCGCCGCCGTTCGCCCCGCGTAAGGTCTTGGCCATGACTGACGGTGAGGTGCTCCGGCTGCCGGGCGAGGTACCGGCCGCCGGCCGGCGCACCCCGCGCCGCCGGCCGCGGGCCGACGCCGTGCGCAACCGCGCCCAGATCCTCGCCGCCGCGGAGCAGCTGTTCGCCGAGCAGGACCCGGGCACGGTGACGATGGACCAGATAGCGAGGTCCGCGGGGGTAGGACGAGCCACCCTCTACCGGCGGTTCCCCGATCCGGCCTCGGTCGCCGCAGCCCTGCTCGACGAGCACGAGCGGCTGCTGCAGGGCCGGCTCGCGTACGGGCCTCCCCCGCTGGGCCCGGGCGCCCCGGCGGCCGAGCGCCTGGCCGCGTTCTACGCCGCCTCGGTCGAGCTGCTGGAACGTCACCTCCCGCTGGCCCTGGGGGCGGAGGCGGGCGCCGCGCGCTTCACCACCGGCGCCTACCGCTACTGGCGGGCGCACGTGCGGAAGTTGCTGACCGAGGGCGGCTGCCCGGATCCCGAGGCCTGCGCGGACACCCTGCTCGGCCCGCTGGCCCCCGAGGTGTACCGCTTCCAGCGCCGGCAGATGGGCCTGGAGCCGCAGCGCATCATCAACAGCCTCACGCTTCTGGCCCACCGCATGCTCGACCGCTAGGTTACCGGCGGTAAGTCTTCGTTCCTCCCCTCAGGAGCAGACTGTGAACGCTGGAAACGGAATCCCCGCGAGCAGCACGTCCCAGCACCCCCGCCGACCGCGCCGGACCCGGCCGCGGCGCGCCGCCCTGGCGGCCGCCCTGCTGGCCGCGCTGGCCGCCACCGCCGCCGCCCCGTCCGCCGAATCCGCGGCCGCCCCCGCACCGGCGGTCCCGCGGGCCGCCGGGGAGCTGCGCGAGGTGCTCTTCGTCGGCAACAACTGGGAGGGCACGGCCGATGTGCTCGCCTCCACCGGCAACCTGGAGAAGATCGGCCGGATCAACGTCATACCCGACAAAGCGGAACGACTCCGCGAGATCTGGCTCAACCCCGTGAAGCTCGGCTACTTCCTGGGCATCCGCAACACGGCCGGCGAGGGGCACGACCAGTACGTGGACGACATGTACGCCACCCCCGACGGCACGGCGGTGGTGGCCTCCCGCCCCAGCTTCGCGGACGTGGTCTCGATCGACCTCGCCACCGGCCGCCTGAACTGGCGCTTCCCCGTGTCCGGCTACCGGGCCGACCACATGGCGGTCTCGCCCGACGGCACCCGGGTGGCGGTCTCCGCCTCCACCTCCAACACGGTGCACGTGCTCGACATCGCCACGGGCCGCGCCGTCGGCTCCTTCGGCACCGGGGACAAGCCGCACGAGAACGTCTTCACCGACGGCGGCCGCCTCCTGTGGAACATGTCCATCGGCGACGTCACCAGCTCCCTCGACGCCCCGTGGCTGGACTGGACGAAGGGGGACCGGCGCATCACCGTCGTCGACGCCGAGACCTTCCGCCAGGTGAAGGTCATCGACATGCGGCAGCGGCTCGACGCCTTCGGCCGCCCCGACCTCTCGGACGCGGTCCGCCCGGTCGCCTTCACCCCCGACGGCTCGAAGATGTACTTCCAGGTCTCCTTCTTCAACGGGCTGGTCGAGTACGACGTCGCCGCCGACCGCATCACCCGGGTGCGCACGCTGCCCGCCGACCCGGAGACCAGCAGCGACCGGACCACGTGGGTCAACGACTCGCGCCACCACGGCATGTCCGTGAGCCCCGACGGCAGCAAGCTGTGCGTGGCGGGCACCATGGACGACTACGCCACCGTGGTCGACCGCGCCTCCCTCCTGGAAGGTCCGCTGGTGCCCGCGTCGAAGCCGTACTGGGCCACCGTCAGCGGGGACGGGCGCGCCTGCGTGATCTCCGAGAGCGGCGCCGACCGGATCACGGCCATCGACTTCGCGACGGGGCGGCCCACGGTCTCGGTGCCGGTCGGCGACCACCCGCAGCGGGTCCGGCTCGGCCGCGTCCCGGCCGGCTGGACGGGCCCCGCCGCCTGAGCCGCCGGCCGGGCCGCCGGCCCGGCCGGCCTGCCCGGTTGCCGGGCCGCGGCGCGGGGAGTTGGGCAAACCCCGGGCCGCCGCCCGGCCCTCCGTGGTTAGGTTCGGTGAGGAGCGATCCGGATTCCGGATGGCGGGTCCGGCGGGTCCGGACCGGGGCGAGGACGAGGGGGCCGAATGACGGACACGGGGGCGGCCGCGGACGGCACTGCCGCGGCGGCGGGCGGGGCGCTCGACCTCGCCGACGCGATCACGCTGCTGCGGGACCAGATCGCGGAGGCCCAGCGGCGGTTGGCTGCCGGGGGCGACCGGGGGGTCCGCTTCGGACTGGGCGAGATCACCGTCGAGCTCGGGATGGAGCTGGCCAGCACCCGCGGCGTGGACGGCGGGCTCCGCTTCAGCGTTCTCAAGTGGGGCGGCAGGCGGGAGGACGCGGACAAGGCCACCCACAAGGTCACGGTCCGGCTGGAGCCGCGCCGGTCCGACGGTTCCGGCGCGCCCGCCGGTGACGTGGAAATCGGCGACGAGGAGTAGCCCGTGGAGCTGGGGCGCCGGGTACAGGTCCGGCTGCACCGGCCGGACGGCAGCGGCACGGGGTTCGGCTCGGGCTACCTCCTCGCGCCGCGCCTGGTCCTGACGGCCGCCCACGTCGTGCTGGGACCGGGCCGGCTGACCGTGTGCCGCCCGGACCTCGGCCCGGACCGCCTCCCCGCCGTGCTCCGCTGGAGCCGCCGGGACCCCGCCTGCGACGCGGCCCTCCTGGAACTGCCGGAGGGCGCGTCCTGGCCCGAGCCGCAGGACCCGGCCGGGCCCGCGGTCCCCGGATCCGCGGCCCCCGCACCGCCGGGGCCGCCGCGGACGCCGGTCCTCCCCGCCCCGCGCTGGGGGGCCCTGGCCGGGGTGCGGCCGCACCCCGTGACCGCCCTCGGGTTCCCGCGGATGCAGCGGGACGCCGAGCAGGGCGGGCGGATGGACGAGCAGCTGGTGGGGTCCATCCGGCCCGGTACCGGCTCGCTCGCCGGGCGGTACGAGGTGGTGGCGGGCGGTACGGCCGTGCCCGGGGAGCCGCTGCCGCCCGGGGCCACCCACTGGTCCGGCATGTCCGGGGCGCCGGTGTTCTCGGGAGACCTGCTGTGCGGGGTGGTCCGGCGGGACCGGCAGGCCCTGGGCGGCACCCGGCTCACCGCCACGCCCGCCGCGGTCCTCCTGGCCGACCCCGGATTCCGGGCGGTGGTGGCCGGGCACACCGGCCGGGAGCCGCTGGTGGAACCGGCCGAGGCCGCCCACCTGCTCTCCCCCGCGGCCCCGGAGCGCGACCTCCGCTCCCCCGCGATGCTGCTGCGCGCCGAGGCGGAAGCGGTGGCCTTCCACGGCCGCACGGAGGAACTGCGCATGCTGGCCGACTGGTGCGCGGGCCCCGAGCCGTTCTCGGTGCGGGTGCTGACCGGGCCCGGCGGGCAGGGCAAGTCCCGGCTGGCCCGGCAGCTCGCCGACGGCCTGCGCCGGGCGGGCTGGATCACCGGGCACCTCCGTCCGGACCTCCGCGACGGCCCCGGGGCGCAGCCGGAACTGGCCGCCCTGGACACCCGGCACTGGCTGCTGCTGGTCGTGGACTACGCCGAGACCCGCCCGCACCTCGTACGCCGGATCGTCGAGCGGCTGCGCACCACCCGCAGCCGGGTCCGGCTGCTCCTGCTGGCCCGCTCCGACGGGGAGTGGCGTACGGACGTGCTGGGGGCCACGGCCGCCTGCCGGGAGCTGCTCGCTCAGGCCGTCGTCTGCCCGCTGGCCGCGCTGACCGAGGCCCCGGCCCGCGCCGCCGCGTTCCACCGGGCCGCCGCCGATCTGGCCGCGCTCCTGGAGGAACTGCCGGGCGTGGCCGGCCGGGCGGCGGGCGGCTGGCCGGCCCTCGCCGCGGCCCTGCCCCCGCCCGGGGACCTGGCGGACGCGCGCCACGAGTCGGCGCTCACCCTCCAGATGACGGCCCTCGCCGCGCTGCTCCAGCAGGGCCCGGCCCCGGTGGGCGCGGTCGCGGGCGAACCGGCCGAGGCCGCCCTGCTCGGCCACGAACAGCGCTACTGGGAGGACACCGCGGCCACACCCGCGTTCCGGCTGGACGGCCTGCGGACCACCACCCTGCGCCGGGCGGTGGCCGTGGCCGCCCTGTGCGGGGCGGCCGACCGGGCCGAGGCGGAGGCCGTGGTCGGCGCGGTACCGGGGCTGCCGCCCGAACGGGCCCTGGACACCGCGGAATGGCTGCACGCCCTCTACCCGGCGGACGAGGGCCGCTACTGGGGTTCGCTCCAGCCGGACCGGGTGGCCGAGTTCCACGCCACCCGGGCCCTGGCCGGCACGGGGGTGCTGCCGGAGCTGCTGCGGGCGGCATCGCCGGCCCAGCAGGTGCAGCTGTTCACCGTGCTCACGCGCGCCGCGGCGGCCCACCACGGCGCGGGCCGGGTCGGCGAGGGGGCGCAGGTCACGGCCGAGCTGTCGGCAGCGCTCGAGGCCGCCCCCCTGCGTACGGAGGCCCTGGTGCAGGCGGTCTGGGTGATCCCGCCGCAGGCGCCGTCCCCGGCGCTGGCGCAGCTGGGCCTGGACCTCAACGCCCGCGTTGCGGCGCGGTGCCGGGCGGATCTGGACGAGTTCCCCGAGGCAACCGACGGCGGGCTGAGCCTGGGCATGGCCCTGGTCACCCTCGGCGCCCGGCTGAAGAACCTGGGCGACCACGCCGCCGCAGCGGTCAGGGGGGCCGAGGGGGTCGCGGCCATCCGCAGGGCGGATCCTGCGCACGAGGACCGGGATGCCGTCCTCGCCGCTGCGCTGCGGGCCCAGGCCGAGCACCTCCGGCGGGCAGGCCGGCCCGGCCAGGCCCTGAGGTGCGCGGAGGAGGAGGTCGGCCTGCGCCGTGCCCTGGCCGCCGCGGGCACGTACGAGGGCCGTGCCCAGCTCGCGGCCGCCCTGCGGTGCCTCGCCCACGCGTGGCAGGCGTGCGGGGCGCAGGGGCACGGCCCGGGACCGGGCATCCCGGCGGACGGGGTCCGGGCCGCGTACGAGGCATCCGTCGCGATCCACCGGCAGCTCGGCCCCGCCGGCGCGGACGTCCACCGGGCCTGCGAGTACGGCCTGTCGCTGATCGGGCTCGCCATCCATCTGGCCGGGAGGGAGGGCGACGCACACCGGCTGGAGCTGCTGGACGAGGCGGCCGCGGTGTACCGGGCCGTACCCCCGCCGCTGCCCGTGGAGTTGCGCCTGACGCAGGCCCAGGGGCTGGCACTGGCGGCGCTGCTGCACCGCAAGGTGGCCGCGTCCCCCGAGAAGACGGTCATGCTGCACCTGGAGGCGCTGGAGGTCATGGCGACCCTTCCGCGGGCGGCACAGGAGGAGATGGCCCCGCTCCGGGACGCCCTGCTGCCCGTCGTCCGGTCCCTCGCCGAACGCCCGGGCGGCGGGGCGGGGCCGGAGGGCTGAGGCACGCTTGCGGCGGGCCGAGCCGGGGCTCGAGCGCCGGACCCCGGAGCTCGGGCACCGGACGGGCCGGAGTCGACGGCGGCCAGGTCGCGCGGACGGAGCCCCCGGGGCAGGAGCGCCGCACGGGCCCGCGGATAGCATGCGCGCCATGACGAAGATCGAGATCCGGCCCGCGACCGAGGCCGACCTGCCGGCCATCGTGGCCATGCTGGCCGACGACGAGCTCGGGGCCACCCGCGAGTCCCCCGACGACCTCACCCCCTACCTCGCGGCCTTCACGCGGCTCAAGGACGACCCCAACCAGCGGGTCGTCGTGGCCGAGCGGGTCGGCGAGGTGGTCGGGACCCTCCAGCTGACGATCATCCCGGGGCTGTCCCGCAAGGGCGCGACCCGTTCCGTCATCGAGGGCGTACGCGTCCACGGCTCGGTCCGCGGCGAGGGCCTCGGCGCCCAGCTGATCGAATGGGCCGTCGCGGAGTCCCGCAGCCAGGCCTGCCAGCTCGTCCAGCTCACCTCGGACCGGCTCCGCGAGGACGCCCACCGCTTCTACGAGCGCCTGGGCTTCACCGGGTCCCACGTGGGCTTCAAGCTCCAGCTCTGACCGGGGGGCGGGCGGCCCTCCGCGGACACCCCCGCCCCCGCCCCGCGGTTCAGGTCCGCAGCAGCCGGTCGAAGAAGGACCGGTAGCTGCGGAGGGCGAGCCGCAGGTCCTCCGTGGCCACCTCTTCCCCCTGCCGCCACTGCCCTTCGAGTTCCTGCTTGTACGAGGAGAAGGTGCCGGCCAGGTCCTGCATCACCTCGGCGACCAGCAGGTCGGCATCACGCACCGCGCCGCGCGGGTCGTCGACGAACCGGCCCTGGATCCCGGCCCAGTTCTGCCGGTACTGCTCCGCCCGGTCGCCGTCGACCAGCGCCACGCCCTGCCCGTCCCCGCCCGCACCGGAGTCACCGGCACCATCCGCCGCGCTGCCCCCGCCCGCCGTCTCCGGCCGGACCAGTGCAGCCGTGCCCTCGGCCGGACCGCCGTCCGGACCGCCGTCCGGGCCGATGTCCGGGCCGACTCCCTCCGCGCCGCTCACGCCTCCCGCTCCGGTGCCGGTGCCCGCGTTCCTGCTCTCCTCGTACGCGGCCTCCTTGGCGTCGGCCGCGTCCCGCTCCTGCCGGACCTCCTCGGCGGCGTCCTCGCGCTCACCGGTGGCCTCACCCGGATACAGCGGGGCCCGCGCCCCGTCTCCGTCCCGCTCCGCTCCCGTGTCCGGCTCCACCCCGGAATCCGCGGGCCCTTCGGTGGTCGGGCCGTAGCGGTCGTTCCCGTTCGTCATCTCGGCTCACCTCGCCGTTCCGATCAGATCGTCGAAGAGCGCGCGGTAGTGGACCATCGCCCCGCGCAGCTCCTCGGTGGTCGCCCGGCCCTGCCCGCTGCGCTCGTTCACCTCGTGGGCGGCCCGGTAGTGCTCCAGGGTCCGGCCGTGCTCCACCGACAGCTCGCGCAGCTGGTCCTCGTAGCCCCGGGTGGGGTAGCCGCGGTCGCGCATCAGCCGCGTGAGCAGGTCGTCCGCCCGCCCCACGGCGCTCTCCGGGTCGTCCACGAAGCGCTGCTGGACCGCGATCCACGCCTCCTCGTACCGGTGCCGCCGGTCGTCGGGCAGCTCCTTGATCTCGAGGTGGTCGTGGCGGGTCTCGCGTTCCCGCAGCTCGGCCTCGGCGGCCCGCTTGCTCCCCGTCTCCTCGACGGTCCGGTCGTACTCCGGCCCGAACCGTTCCCGGAGCGCGCGCCTGCGCCGGATCATCCACGCGGCGATGCCGACGAGGACCAGGACGACCGCGACCGGGATGAGGACGGCGAGCAGTGTGGTGGTGGACATGGGAGCCTCCACGTCTCGAAGACCTGTGCGCCTGCCCGCCCGTCCCGTCCCCAAACCGCCCCCGGTCCGTACGCCGTCCGGCCCGTACTCGACCCGCCCCGGCCCGCCCGCCCTCAGACCTGCCGCGGCACCGCCGCGGCCGCCGGCGCCGGTGCCCGGTTCCACGCCATCCGGGACCACGGGAGCGCCAGTCCCGCCTGGTCGGAGACCTCCTGCGGCACCAGCGAGGAGAGCGCCGCGGCCTCCGCGTGCCGCGCGTACACGCCGTCCACGTAGCGGTGGCCGGTGTCGGCCGCGACGAAGAGGACCGTACGGCCCGGGGAGCGCCCGCGCTCGTGCCGGGCGGCGAGGTAGCCGGCCCCCGCGGACAGCCCGGCGAAGACCGCGTGCCGCCGGAGCAGGTCCACGCTGCCGGCGAGTGCCGCGTCGAAGGAGACCCAGTGCAGGACGTCGTACAGCTCGTGGCGGACGTTCCCGAACGGGATCGAGCTGCCGATCCCGGCGATGATGATCTCGGGATCGCTCACGTGCTCGGCACCGAAGCTGACGCTCCCGTACGGCTGCACCCCGACGAGCTCCACGTCGCACGGCCCGCCCGCACCCCCGGTACCGCCCGCCCCGCCCCCCGCGCGCAGATAGCGGGCGAGGGCCCCGGTGGAGGCCCCCGAGCCGACCCCGCCGACGAGGGTCAGCGGCTCCCCGCCGGTCTCCGCCCGGATGCGGTCGGCGATCGGGCGGTAGCCGAGGTGGTGGATGTCGTCGTGGTACTGGCGCATCCAGTGGTACTCGGGATGCTCGGCGAGGATCTCGTGGATCCGCGCGACCCGCCGCTTCTGGTCGAGCTTGAGGTCGCTGCACGGCTCCATCTGCTCCAGCCTCGCGCCGAGCACCTCCAGTTGGACGCGCAGCGTGCGGTCCACCGTGCTGGACCCCACGATGTGGCAGCGCATCCCGTACCGGTGGCAGGCGAGCGCGAGGGCGTACGCGTAGATGCCGCTGGAGCTGTCCAGGAGCGTGTCCCCGCGGCGGACCGCACCGGTCTCCAGGAGGTGGCGTACGGCGGCGAGGGCGGAGACCGCCTTCATCGTCTCAAAGCGCAGGCAGACCAGCCGGTCGTCGAGTCTCATCAGGTCCGGCCGGCCGACCGCCTCGGCGACGTGCTCGTCCATGGGGGATCTCCTTGCTGCTCGGGAGGGCTGCCGGGGCCGCGGGGGCCGTGAAGACCCCGGCGCCCGGAAGCTCTCCGGATTCCGTGAAGGTGGCGAAGGTCCGGGTGGCGGGGATGCCGTGGACGTCGAGCGCGCGCAGGCAGCTGCGCACCCGGTACCGCAGGCCCGGCGCCGCCGGATCGAAGAGCACCCCCGCCACCGCACCGCTGTGCGCGATCTGCACTCCGACCGCACCGACCCGGCGCGCGATCCCGGCCAGTGCCTCGAACTCCGGGTGTGCCAGCACGCGTTGGCCCCGCCAGGCGCTCGCGGTGGCCACCTCGCCGAGCAGGGCCGCGTCCCCGGTGGCGACGGCCCGGCGCAGCCGCGTGCGCAGCCGCTCGTACGCCCGTACGTCCTCCTCCCCGGCCTCGCGCACCGGCAGGGCCAGGGTGTCCACGGGCGCGCCGCCGCCGAGGGCGCAGCCCACCACCACCAGCGGCGGGAGCTGCGGCCCGAGGACCTCCAGCACCCGGCCCTCGCGCTGCGCGAAGAGCACGGGCCGGCGGCTGCCCCACATCAGGGGATCGGAGGCGAGCTCGGCACGCACGGTCAGCCCGGCCACCGCGTCCGGCCCGAGCCGCACCCCGTACGCGTCCGCGACCGCGCGCACGGCGGCGGTCACGTCGCTGGTGGAACTGCCCATGCCCCAGCCCACCGGCACGTCCCCGCTCAGGGTCAACTCCCCGCCGCAGGGCGGCAGTCCGGACCGCCGTGCGCACTCGGCCACCGCGAGCGCCGCCGCGCGGGCGGCCTTCGTGCGGCCTGCCGGCACGACGGTGAGCTCCTGCGGCGGGCTGCCGGGCCGGCGGACGAACCCGGCCCGGGTGCCGGGCCCGGGCATCGGCAGGGTGACCAGGCCCGCGCACCGGCGGCCGTCCCCGTCGAGGAAGACCCCCTGGAGGATCTCGCCGTGGTGGCAGGGCGCGTACCCGGTGCCGGAGGTCCGGCGGGGTGCGGGGATCACGCGCCGCCCGCCGTCCGGTAGCGGTACAGGACCGTCTCCTCCGCGCTGAACTGGGAGAACGGGAAAGGTTCCGCGGACAGGGCGGTCACGCCGGAGCCGAGGAAGGCACGGGCGACCGCGCTGCCGCTCTGCGCATAGACGACCAGCGGCACTCCGCGGGACCGGCAGCGCCGGAGGATGGTGTCGAACGAGCCGTTGCCCAGGGTCATTCCGGTGGCCACGACGGCGTCGGCCCGGTCCAGCACCTCGTGCATGTCGTCGGTCACGGGGTCGCCCCACTGGGTGGCCTTGAGGTTGAAGTCGCAGGGCAGCGGTTGCCCGCCGCGCGCCCGGATCGCCGCGACCAGCGGGTTCACCACCCCGATGAGGCCGACGGCGGCGCCCTCCTCGATGTCGAGCAGCCCGGCGATGGCGGCGTCCCGGGCCCGGGCGCGGACCTCGGGGGCGCCGGCGGGCAGGGTGACCGGCTCGGCCGCGCCCGCCCGGGCGGCCGCCGGGTGCGGACGGGCCTCGGCGAGGCAGGCGTCGAGGGCGGCGATCCGCAGCGGGCGCGGGCCCTCGCGCAGCAGCACGTCGAGCGGGGCGCCGGAGAACTCCCCGCAGACCGCGGGACCGATCTCGCCGGACTCGAACGCGCAGCCGCCGAAGGATCCGCCGAGGCGGACGAGGACGTACTGGTTGAGGTAGGTCGTGTCCCCGCCGGCGAGCCGGGTGCCGTGGTGGATCCGGAACACGCTGGTGGCGGTCAGCTCGGCGGGCGGCCTCCCGTACTCCCCGGCGAGCACGGCCTCGAAGAGCGCGTCCACGGACGCGAGCGGGGCGGAGGTCGGGACGGGGGTCGGGGCGATGGCGGGAACGGGAGCGGGGACGGGGGTCGTCGGATTCACGGGTCGGTTCTCCTCTTCTGCTGCGGCTTGCGCTTCTGCTACTGCCGCTCTTCTGCTTCTGCTTCTGCTTCTACGGATGACGGGCCGGGCCGCGGGGAGCCCGGTAGGCGAGGTGCGGATGTCCCAGCGCATCCGCGGCGAGTACGGCGTCCACCTCGAACACCTCGGCCAGCCGCACCTGCGTCAGCACCTCGGCGGGCGGACCGGCGGCGACCAGGCGGCCGTGGTGCATGAGCAGCAGCCGGTCGCAGTAGCGGGCGGCGAGGGACAGGTCGTGCAGGGCGACCAGCACGGTCTGCCCGGTCCCGGCCAGCAGTTCCATCAGCTCCAGCCGGTGCCTGATGTCGAGGTGGTTGGTCGGCTCGTCGAGCAGCAGCGCCTGCGGTTGCTGGGCCAGCGCGCGGGCGAGGTGGGCGCGCTGCCGCTCCCCGCCCGACAGCGCCCGCCAGGAACGGCCGGCCAGCGCCGTGAGCCCGACCCGCTCCAGGGCCTCGGCGACCGCCTCCCGGTCGGCGGCGTCCGGCCCGCGCAGCCGGCCCCGGTAGGGGGTCCGGCCCAGGCCCACCACGTCCGCGACCCGCAGGTCGCCGTCCGCGCCCGAGTCCTGCGCGACGAAGGCGGCGTGGCGGGCGATCCGCCGGGCGCTCCAGTCCCGTACGCACCGGCCGTCGTAGCGGACCGTGCCCGCATCGGGGGCCCGCAGGCCGGCCAGGCAGCGCAGCAGCGAGGACTTGCCCGAGCCGTTCGGGCCCAGCAGTCCGACCGTCTCCCCGGGGGCGATCTCGGCGCCGACCCCGCGTACGACGGTCCGGCCCGCCACCGACCAGCTCAGCCCCTCGGCGGTGATCCTCACAGGTCCCCCCTCTTGCCCAGCACGCACAGGAACAGCGGTACGCCGAGCAGCGCGGTGATCACGCCGACCGGGACCTCGCGCGGGGCGAAGGCGATCCGCGCCAGCGCGTCCGTCCACACCAGGAACACCGCGCCGGCGAGGGCGGCGCACGGCAGCAGCACCCGGTGCAGCGGCCCGACGAGGAAGCGGACCCCGTGGGGGACGATCAGCCCGACGAAGCCGATGGCGCCGACGGTCGCGACCGCGACGGCGGTCAGAGCGGCCGTCACCACGAGCAGCACCATCCGGGTACGCCGTACGCCGATCCCCAGCGAGGCGGCGGTGTCGGCGCCGAACGCGAGCCCGTCGAGGTCGTTCGCGCACAGCCACGCGGCGGCCAGCCCGAGCGGGGTGACGACCGCGCACACGGCCACGGTGTCCCAGCGGGCCGGGGCCATCGAGCCGAGCAGCCAGTGGGTGACGGCGCGCGTGGTGTCCGCGTCCGCCGAGGCCATCAGGACGAGCGAGGTCAGTGCGGTGAACAGCTGCCCCACGACCACCCCGGTGAGCACGATGCGTACGGAGTCCAGTCCGCTGCGCCTGAGTAGCAGCAGGAGCAGTCCGAAGGAGAGCAGCGCTCCGGCGAGCGCCCCGCCGGTGAGCCCGAGGGTGCCCGCGCCCACTCCGAGGACGAGGACGGCCACGGCTCCCGCCGAGGCGCCCGAGGAGACCCCGAGCAGGTACGGGTCGGCCAGCGCGTTGCGGGTGACCGCCTGGAGCACGGTGCCGGACACGGCGAGCGCGGCCCCGACCAGGGCGGCCATCAGCACCCGCGGCAGCCGCAGGTCCCAGACGAGGGAGTCGAGCAGCGGGGGCAGCGGTTCCACGGCCGGCCCGAGGCGGCTGCCGAGGGCCCGGGCGAGTCCGCCCCAGCCCACGTCCGCGGTCCCGAGGCGCACCCCGGCGAGGACCGAGAGGCCGAGCACGGCCAGGGCGAGGGGGAGGAAGACCGCGGGGCGGCGGGCCACGGGGCGGCGGGCCGCCAGGAGGAAGTCCGCCGCCCGCCCGCGCCCGCCGGGCGGGCCGGCCGGGTCAGCGGCGGACACGGTCGAAGTCCTTCATGCCGGCGGCCAGCAGCCCCAGGGCGTGCACGGAGCGCACGGAGGGGTCGAGTTCGATGCCCGGCACCTCCAGGATCCTGTTCTCGCGGACCGCGGCGAGCTTGGACACGACGGGGTGCCGGGCCATCACGGCCCGCTTCTCGGCGGCGCTGTCCCCGGGCCGGCCGCGTTCGGACAGGTCCCCGATCACGAGGAAGTCGGGGTTGCGGCGGGCCACTTCCTCCCAGGTGACCTCGGGCCAGTCCTCGGCCACGTCGTCGAAGGCGTTGCGGGCCCCGACGATCCGGCTCATCTCGCTGGGCAGTCCGGTGCGGCCGGCCACGTACGGCAGCCCGTTGAAGACGGAGTACAGGTAGACCACGCTGGGCCGCCGGCCGCCGGAACCCGCGCTGTCCGCAGCCGCCTTGGCGACGGCGGCGCGCTGGGCGGCCGCGAGCCGGGCGGCCCGGTCCTCCACTCCGAAGATCCGGCCGAGCTTCTCGTAGTCGGAGAAGAGCAGTTCGAACGGGCTGCGGACGGCCGGGTTCTGCTGCGGGCAGTCCACGGCGCTGACGAAGGCGGGGACCTTGAGCGCACCCAGCTCCTCACGGGTGCCGGCCCGGTCGGCGGTGTAGAGGTCGGCCGTGCCGGCCACGACGAAGTCCGGTTGCGCAGCGCGCAATTGCTCGGCCGAAGCGATCTTCGGCGCGAGGACCGGGATCCGGGCGTAGGCGTCGGCGTACCGCGCGGGGATCTTCGTCTTGAGGTTGGCCGTTCCCGCCATCCGCCCCTGGAGGCCGAGTTCGAGGAGGGTCTCGGTCGAGGCCTGGTCCAGCGAGACGGTCCGCTCCGGGACCCGGCCGAAGGCGAGGGTGCGGCCGCAGCTCCCGACGGAGACGCTCCGGGCGGCGGCCCGCCCGTCCTCCCGGTCACTCCGGCCGCCACCCCCTCCGGCGGCACAGCCCGCGGCGGCGAGGGACAGGACGACGGCCAAGGCGGCGCCGGTACGGGCGGGGTGACGCATGGGGAGATCTCCGGTCTGAAGAGGGGGGCAGGACGGCCGGCGGCAGGACGCGCGGAGGCGTACGCGGCTGCACGGGGGCCCACGGGCGCCCGAGGGCGCGGTGGACCGCACCCGTGCATCCGCCCGGCGCATCTGTCATGCACCTGGCAGAACCGCACGGCTCACAGGGTACTGTAATGGCAATCATTTTCATTTACGACCCCGGGGGGCGCCCCTTTCCCGCCCCCTGCGCACCTCCGAGGAGCTCCCACCCGTGGCGACCAAACCCGCCCCCGCCCCCCTCAGCTCAGGCCCCCGGCCCCGGCGTTCGGTCCTGCGCGACACCGCGTTCCTGCGCCTGTGGGCCGGCACCACCGCCTCGGGCCTCGCGACCTGGGCCCTGCCCTTCGTCCTGGGACTCGCCGTACTCCACCGCGACCTCGACGCAGCCGGCCTCGGCCTGGCCCTCGCCGCGCGCACCGCGGGCTTCCTCCTCGCCGTGGCGGTGGGCGGCGTCCTTGCCGACCGGCACTCCCGCCGCGCCGTCGTCCTGTGGTCGGCCCTGGCCGCCGCGCTCTCCACCCCCCTCCTGGCCCTGGGCCTCGGCCACTCCCCGGCCCTCATGACGGCCGCCGCCGCCCTGGCCGGGGCCGGGCAGGGCGCCTGCCGTCCGGCCTTCCAGGCCCTGACCGCGGAGACCGTCGCCCCCGAACACCGCCCGCAGGCGAACGCCGCCATGACCATGGCCGTCCGCTCCGCCACCCTCGCCGGTCCCGCCCTGACCGCCCTCCTCGCCACCGTCCTCGACGTCCGCACCCTCCTCCTCGGCATATCCCTCCTCTGGCTCACCACCGCCCTGGCCCCGAGCCGGACGACGCGGCAGGCGGCCGCGAACGGGGAGCCGAAGGGCGAGGGGGCGGACCGGGGGAACTCCCGCGGCCTGAAGGGGGTGGGCACCGACTTCCTGGAGGGCGTACGAGAAGCCCGCCGCCACCCCTGGTTCCTCGCCGGCCTCGCCGCCCTCGTCACGGTCATCGCCTTCGGCTACTCCGCCACCAGCGTGGCCCTGCCCCTGATCAGCCGCGACCGCTACGGCACCGGGTGGGTCCTGGCCGCCGCCATGACCGCGTACACCCTCGGCGCCCTCGGCGGCGCCTTCCTCATCGCCCGGCTGCGCCCCCGCGCCCCCGGCTGGGCCGCCCTCGCCGGCCTCGCCGCCTACGGCTTCGCCCCCCTGAGCCTGGCCCTCCCCGTCCACCCGGCCCTGGTCGTCGCCGCGTACGCCGTCGCCGGCATCGGCATCGAGCTCTTCAACGTCCCCTGGTTCACCGCCACCCAGCGCGAGGTCGCCCCGGACAAACTCGCCCGGGTCTCCTCCCTGGACTTCCTCGTCTCCTACGGCCTGGCCCCCCTGGCCCTCTCCCTGATGCCCCCCGCCCTCGCCGCCTTCGGCCCCACCCCCGTCCTGGCCGCCTGCGCCGCCGCCTGCCTCCTCGCCCCCCTCGCCGCCGCCCTCGTCCCCACCACCCGGCACTTCGCGAAGGGGCCGGCCCCGACCCGCTGACCACGACCCCGCGGCCCTCCCACCGGAGCCCGGTGGGAGGGCCGTCACGAGCAGGCCGACGACCGGTCGGACCCGGGACCGCCGGGGGCGGGCGGCGGCGTATATGAAACGTAGATGGGCCTCTGCGAGTCTCCTCGGCAGAACAACCCGCTAGCCAGCCAGGGGCCGCACACGGCGCCTGGACCGACAGACAGGATCCACCGTGCCGCACCCCCGCACGTCCGTCACGCGCCGTCTGGCCCTCCTCGTCCCCGCCGCGCTGCTGGCGCTGCTCGCCGTCGGCGCCACCGCCGGTGCCCCCGTCCTCACCGCGGACCGCGACACGAGCGTCTCGGCCGACGAGGTCACCGCGCCCCGCCCGCGCCTGGACCACAACGAGTTCAACACGAAGGCCTGACCGCCGCGCGCGTCTCGAGCAGGGTGCGGGCCTCCTCGGCCTCCGGGAGGCCCGCCCGCTCGAAGACCTCCAGCGCCTCGCCCGCGTGCTGCAGCCCCTCCTCGCGGCGGCCCGCCGCCAGGCAGAGCCCGGCGTGGATCAGCAGGGCGTAGCCGCGGTCCCGGCCCCGGCCCGGCACCGTGCGCAGGCGGTCCACGGCCCGGGCCGAGGCCTCCAGCGCCTCGCCGGTCCTGCCGAGGTCGCTCAGCGTCCGGGCGCGGCGGTAGTCGGCCTGCGCGCGCTGCACCGGAATCCGGGCCGCGTCGCACAGGTCCAGGCACGCCTCGTACGCGGCCAGCGCGTCGTCCAGCCGGCCGAGTTCGTGCAGGGCCTGCCCGCGCACGCACAGCGCGTGGGCGACTCCGTGGGCGTCGGCCATCTCCCGCAGCGCCTCCAGGGCCTCCTCGCACGCGGGCAGCGCCTCGGCCGCCCGGCCGCCGCGGACCCGGGCCAGGGCGGCGTTGAGGGTGATCGTCAGGGCGCCCGAGCGGTGGCCCTGCTCCCGCGCCAGGACGAGCGCCTCGTCGAAGCAGTCGGCCGCCTCGCCGAAGCGGTGCTCGAACTGGGCGATCACCCCCAGGTCGTTGTACGCCTGCTGGAGGATCGCCCGGTCGCCCGCCCGGCGGCAGGCCCGCACGGCCAGCTCGGCGCTCGCACGGGCCCGGCCGAGATCGGTGGCCTGGAGCGCCGCGTTCCCGATGAGGAAGTGGGCGCGCCCGGCCGCGCGGTCGTTGCCCTGCACGGTCGCGGCCCGGGCCAGTTCGGCGGCGGTCGCGATGACCCGCGCGTACGGGATGTCCTGCCCGAAGGAGCTGAGCGCGACCAGGAGGTCGGCGGCCATCGTCAGCTGCTGCGGGTCCGCGGTGTCCGGCCGCCGCACCGCGAGCTGGACGGCGTGCAGTGCGCAGTCGAACTCCGCGACCACCCAGGCGCGGGCCTCGGACAGGTCCGCGAGCCGCCCCTCCCCCGGTTCGGTGGCCGCCGCGACGATCGACCGGTGCACCGGGTCCCCGGGGACCATCCACTGGAAGGCCTCGGCCGCCATGCCCAACAGGTGCTGCAGGAGCCGGTGCTGCACCGGCGGGGCGGTCTCGCCGGCCGGGGCGGGCAGGTTGAGCGCGAAGTCCCGGCCCAGCTCGTGGTGGCGGTAGCGGCCCGGCTCGGGTGATTCCAGCAGTGCGGCGTCCACCAGGGCTTCGAGCAGCTCCTCGGCCTCCGGCTCGGCCAGGTCCAGGGTCGCGGCCGCCGCGGTGAGCCCGATGCCGGGCCGGGAGACGGGGGCGAGCCGGCGGAACACGCCCGCCTGAGGCCCGGTCAGCTGGCGGTATCCCAGCTCGAAGACGGCGGCGACGGCCAGGTCGTCGGCCCGCAGCTCGGTCAGCCTGCGCCGTTCGTCGGCGAGGCGGGACACCAGGTGCGCGACGGTCCAGCCGGGCCGGGCGGCGAGGCGGGCGGCGACGATGCGGACCGCCAGCGGCAGCAGGGCGCAGGCCGCGACCAGCGCGGCCGCGGCCTCCTCCTCCCGGTCCACCCGGTCGGCGCCGACGATCTGGCGCAGCAGCCCGAGCGCCTCCGCCGGGGTGAACTCGGCGAGCTGGACGTGGCGTCCCGACAGCAGCCCGCCCAGGCGGGCCCGGCTGGTGACGACGGCG
The DNA here is from genome assembly GCF_055572195.1 of Streptomyces sp. NPDC030809. Taxonomy (NCBI): domain Bacteria; kingdom Bacillati; phylum Actinomycetota; class Actinomycetes; order Kitasatosporales; family Streptomycetaceae; genus Streptomyces; species Streptomyces sp. NPDC030809. Next base: position 191,540 of record NZ_JBVIDV010000009.1, on the reverse strand, counting down.
GCGCAGCCCGCGGCGCCCGGGAGCAGCGGTTTGACCTGGGATATGTCCCGGGCGTCGTCGAGCAGCAGGAGCAGCCGGCGGCCGTCCAGGACGGTGCGGAAGAGCCGGGCGCGGTCCTCCGTCGACGGCGGCACCTCGCGGCGGGGCACGCCGAGGGCGCCGAGCAGGCTGGCCAGGACGGTGCCGGGGTCGACGGGGTCGCTGCCGGTGCCGCGGAGGTCGGCGTAGAGCTGGCCGTCGGGATAGGCGTCCTTGACGTGGTGCGCGACCCGCAGGGCCAGGGCGCTCTTGCCGATGCCGCCCATCCCGCTGACCGCGGCGACGGCCAGGGCGGTGCGGGCCGGGTCGCTCAGGGCGCCGGTGAGGGCGGCGAGTTCGGCGGCCCGGCCGCTGAAGTCGGCGATGTCGGCCGGGAGCTGGGCGGGCCGGACGTACCCCGCCGCGCCCTGCCCCTGCTCGGGGCCGGGCGCCGCGGCGGCGCCGGGCCCCGCCGCCCGGGGCCCGCCCGGCAGCGCGGCCCCGTCGGCTCCCGGGCTCCCGGGGACCCGCGGACCCCCGGGGGCCGACGGGACCCCCGTCCCGTGCGTCCCCGGCCCGGCGGTGTCCGGCGCCCCGGCCGGACCGCCGGCGGACGCCGCCGGGGCCTCCTCGGGTCCCGCGGGTGCGCCGCCGGAAGCCGGAACACCGCCCGGGGCCGCGTCCTGCGCTCCCGCGGCTGCCGTCGGCGCGGCGGCAGCGGGCGCCGCCGCGAGCCGGGCGGGCACCGGTGCCCCCGGCCCGGGGGCGGGGGCTGCGGGAGCGGGCAGCAGCGCGGGGTCGCCCGACAGGATGCGGGCGTGCAGGGAGCGGAGGTCCGGGCCCGGGTCCAGGCCGAGTTCGTCGGCCAGCACCTCGCGGGCCCGGCCGAAGACGGCGAGGGCGTCGCCCTGCCGCCCCGCGGCGTACAGCGCGCGCATCAGGAGCCCGTACGGGCGCTCCCGCAGCGGCTCCTCGCGGATGAGGGCGGTGAGCTCGGGGACGGCCCGCTCGTGCCGCCCGAGCAGCAGGTCCACCCCGAGGCGCTCCTCCAGCAGGTGCAGCCGCAGCTCCGTCAGACGCGAGCGCTGGCTCTCGGCGAACGGCCCCGGCACCCCGGCCAGCGGCTCGCCCCGCCACAGGGCCCCGGCCTCGGCCAGGGCTGCGGCGCAGACCTCCAGGTCCCCGGCCGCGTGGGCGCGCGCGGCCTTCGCGGCCAGTTCCTCGGCCCGTACGGCGTCGACCGTTCCCGGCGGCACTGCGAGCCGGTAGCCGTCGTTCGCGGACTCCAGGGCCTGGGCCCCGGCCTTGCCGGGCTCCGCTTCCTCCAGCAGCTTCCGCAGCCGCCAGACGTAGGTCCGCAGGATCATCACCGCGGAGCCCGGGGCGGACTCCCCCCAGACCGCGGCGGTCAGTTCGTGCAGCGGCACGACATGGCCCGCCCGGAGCCCGAGGACGGCGAGGGTCGCCTGCTGCTGCGGCGGCCCGGCGGTCAGCACCGGTCCCCCGTGGGACACCCCCACGGATCCGAGCACGAAGATATTCACGAATTCCCCCTGTGCGCACGCACAGCTCCACCCGGCGGTGGGTCCCCAGCCGCACTGGCCCGCCGATGTACGGAGCGTCATCCTAAGCGGTTCACATGGGCATGCCATCGGAGTGGGCCGCGGCGGCGCGGCGCGCCCCGGCAGGGCCCGTACGGCGGAGTGGAGGAACCGCGTCCGGGTCACACCCAGCCGAGCCGGGCCGCGCGCAGCCCGGCCTCGAACCGGCTGCGGGCGCCCAGCCGCTCGATCAGCGAAGCCATGATCCGCCGGGCGGTGCGGGCCGAGATGTGCAGCTGTCCTGCGGCGGACTCGTCGGTGTGGCCCTCGGCGAGCAGGCCCAGCAGGGACCGCTCCTGCTCGGTGGGGACGTACCCGGCCTCCGACGGATCCGCGCCCAGCGGTACGGCCGCGCCCCACTCCCGCTCGAAGAGCGCGACCAGTGGCGCGATCATGCCCGGCGCGGACAGGAACAGCGCGCCCTGGCGGCTGTCCGCCGGGTCGATGGGGACGAGGGCGTGGGTGCGGTCGACCAGCACCATCCGGGTCGGCAGCGCGGGGACCGTGCGGAAGGCCCCGCCGCCCGCCAGCAGCGCCCGGCCGTAACGCAGGGTGCCCGGATCCTCCCGGACGAGGTCCAGCCCGATGGTGCGGATGGCGACGCCGCGGCCGAGCACGAGGGCGTCGTTGCGTTCGGCGGCCTCCAGCGCGGCCGCGGACTGGGGGCCGCCCGGCATGAAGGTCAGCACCTCGGTCCGGGCCTCCAGCGCCAGGCGCTCCAGCCTCCGCTGCACGGCGTCGAGTCCGGTCAGCCGCTCGACGCCCTCGGCGGGCCGGCCGGCGGCGCCGGTCCCGGCGCCGGTCCCGGCGCCGGCGAGGATCCGGACCAGGGCCTGCTGGTGGTCCGCGGCCTGGCGGTGCCGGCGCAGCAGTTCCTCGTGCTGCTGGTCCAGGAGCCGCTGCATCCCGAGGACCGGGTCCACGACGGTGAAGCCGCCGGGCGTCTCGAAGGACGACTGGACCAGGCGCAGCGCGAACAGCCGGTCGAGGCACTCGCGGATCCGGTCGGGCTCCACCCCGAGCCGGGCGGCGAGTTCGGCCAGGCCCAGTTCGGGCCGGGCCAGCATCTCCTCGTACACCGTCTGGTCGAGCTCCTCCAGGCCGAGCGTCACGGACATCGTCTCCCCCTCTTGGCTTGCGGTCGCCCCCGTCGTTGTGCGAGCAGCCTGCCTGCCGGACATCTACGTGCCATAAACGCGCCCTCTACGCGCGTCAACGCGGCTCCGCCCGGCGCCGTGGACCGGGTCCGGGCAGGGCCGGCCGGGGACGGCTGTCCCAAAGCGTCCTGGCCGCTTCCGCCACCCCTGAACCCGTTCCCCCAGGTCAACGCCTTGGCCAGGATGGAGGCGTGCCGCTCGGCACCCCTTCCCCACTCCCGATGAGGGCACCGCCATGACTTCTTCCGTCCACACCGCCGTCCGTCCGCTCCGCACCGCGGCGGCGGCCGTCGCCGCGGCCGTCGCCTGTGCCGCGCTCGCGCTCACCGGCGGCGGGCCGTCCGGGGCGGACACGGCCGGGGCGGGCACCGTACGGGCGTCCTCGGCGGCCCTCCCGGCCGCCCCGGGCGCGGTCGCGTACGGCCTCATCTGGGACTGACGCGGGCGCATGGAGCTGACCCTCTTCTCCCTCGTCCCGCCCGGGCCCGGCGCCGGTCCCGCGGACGACGGCCGCCTGGTCCGCCTGCTCTGGGACGCGGCCCGCCCGGGGGAGCGCCTGGAGCACGTCAGCGTGCGGAGCGGTCCGCACGGCGTGGACCTCGGACTCTTCACCGTGGCCACGCCCGGAAGGACCGCCGCGGAGGCCGCCCTGGCCATCTGCCGCCGCGCGCTCGCGCCTCCTTCCCCCCTCCACGGCTGGCACCTCGCCACCCGGCACACGAGCCTCGCGCGACCCGGCGCGATCGCCACCACCACGACCTGACAGGAGCACCCGTGACGAACCCCTTCGAGGACGAAGAGGGCACCTACCTCGTTCTCGTCAACCAGGAGAACCAGCACTCCCTGTGGCCGGCCTCGATCGAGGCGCCGGCCGGCTGGACGGCCGTCCACGGCCCGGCCGGCCGCCAGGACTGCCTGGAGCACATCGAGGAGAACTGGACCGATCTGCGTCCGGCCGGCCTGGTCGCCGCACTCGGGGAGGTCTGAGCCGATGACCGTCCAGCGCACCGCCCGTCCCCGGCACTACCTGATGTGCCGCCCCTCCCACTTCACCGTCGACTACCGCATCAACCCCTGGATGGACCCGGGCAAGCCGACCGACACCGGCCTCGCCGTCCTGCAGTGGGAGCGGCTGTACGCCCTCTACCGGGAGCTCGGGCACACGGTCGACCTGATCGACCCGGTCCCGGGGCTGCCCGACATGGTCTACTCGGCCAACGGCGCCACCGTGCTGGGCGACCGCGTCCTGATGGCGCGGTTCCGCCACCCCGAGCGGGCCGCCGAAGCCCCCGCCTACCAGGCCTGGTTCGAGGCCAACGGCTACACCGAGGTGGTCGCACCGGAGCACGTCAACGAGGGCGAGGGCGACTACCTGGTCGCCGGCTCCCGGATCCTCGCGGGCACCGGCTTCCGCACCGACCCGGCCTCGCACGCCGAGGCCGAACGGGTGCTCGGCGCCCCGGTGGTGGGGCTGACCCTGGTCGACCCGCGCTTCTACCACCTGGACACCGCCCTCGCCGTCCTCGACGACGACGAGATCATGTACTTCCCCGGCGCCTTCTCCGCCGAGTCGCAGGCCGTACTGCGCGAGCTGTACCCGGACGCGCTGCTGGCCACCGAGGAGGACGCCGAGGTCTTCGGGCTGAACGCGCTCTCCGACGGGCGGAACGTCCTGCTCGCCGAGGCCGCCCGCGGGCTCGCGGACCGGCTGGCCGAACGCGGTTTCACACCGATCGGCGTCGACCTGTCCGAGCTGTTCAAGGGCGGCGGCAGCGTCAAGTGCTGCACCCTGGAGCTCCGCCACGCCGCGCAGGCACCGGCCGCGGGCGGTTCCGCATGAGCCCGCACCAGGCCACCGCGGCCGAAGCCGGCGCGGCCGAAGCCACCGCCGCCGGAGCCACCGCGGCCGGAGCCACCACCGCGGAGGCCTCCTTCGCGGGCGTCCTCGACTGGCTCACCGAGCCCGGCGCCCCGGCCACCGTCCGCGCCCCCCGGCTGGCCGACGCGGCCGCCGCCCGGGACTGGCTCGCCGAGCACCGCGCCGAACTGCGCGCCGGGCTCGACCGGTTCGGCGCCGTGTACGTGAGCGGGCTGCCGGTCCGCAGCGTCGAGGACTTCGCCGTCGTCCGCGACGAGCTGGTCCGCCGGGCCACGCCCTACCGCGAGAAGGCCACCCCCCGCAGCGACTTCGGCTCCGGCGTCTTCTCCTCCACCGACCTGCCCGCCGCGCAGGCGATCCGCCCGCACAACGAGAACAGCTACACGCTGACCTTCCCCGGCCTGCTGCTCTTCGGCTGCCTGACCGCCCCCGAGGAGGGCGGCGCGACGCCCGTCACCGACTGCCGCGAGGTGCTGCGCGCGCTCCCCGCCGCCCTGGTCGAGCGGATGCGCACCTCCGGCTGGGTCCTGACCCGCACCTACTCCGAGACCCTCTCGGTCGCCTGGCAGTCCGCCTTCGGAGCCGCGACCCGCGAGGAGGTCGAGGCGTACTGCGCCGAGAACGCCATCGCCTGCGCCTGGGACGAAGCGGGCACGCTGCGCACCAGCCAGGTCCGGCCGGGCATCGTCCGCCACCCGCAGACGGGCGAGGAGGTCTGGTTCAACCACATGGCGTTCTGGAACCGCTTCTCGCTGGACGAGGAGCTGCGCGAGGTCCTGCTGGACGAACTCGGCCCCGACGGGCTGCCCTTCGACACGGGTCTCGGCGACGGCGTCCCGCTGACGGAAGCGGACCTGGCGGCCGTCAACGCCGCCTACGAGGGGGCCACCGTACGCCGTGCCTGGCAGCCGGGGGACCTGCTGCTCGTCGACAACGTCCTGACCGCACACGGCCGCGACCCCTTCCGCGGCGACCGGCGGATCGTCGTCGCGATGGGCGACCCGGTCGCGGTGGCGGACTGCGCCCCGACCGTCGCCCCGCGCGCCGGAACCGTGGCGGCGGTGTCCCGTGGCTGAGCCGACGAACCTGGTGCAGCGGTTCCTGGAGGCCGCCCGGACCTTCCCCGACCGGGCCGCGGTGCACGCCGCGGACGGTTCCCTGGCCTTCGGGGAGCTGGCCGGGCGCACGGCCCGGCTGGCGGCGGCGCTGCGCGCGCTCGGCGTCCGCCCGGGGGACCGGGTCGGCGTGAGCCTGCCCCGCGGCACGGCCTGGGCCGCGGTCCCGCTGGCCGTGTGGCGCGCCGGTGCCGCCTATGTTCCGCTGGACCCGGCGTACCCCGGCGAGCGGCTGGCGCACATCGCGGCCGACGCCGGACTGCGTGCGGTGGTCGCCCCGGCGGGCGCCGCGGCCGCGTGGGCCGGGGGCCTGCCGGTCCTGGACCCGGACCCCGCCGCCGCCGACCCGGCGGCGCCCTCCGCGCAGGCCGGCGCGGAGCCGTCCGGCCGCGCCGGGCACCCGGCCACCGCGGCCTACCTCATCCACACCTCGGGGTCGAGCGGCGCGCCCAAGGGCGTGGAGGTCACGCACGGCGGTGTCGCCGCCCTCGTCGCCGGCCTGGAGGAGCGGGGCGTCTACCCGTCCGGCCACCGGGTCGTCGCCTGGAACGCCAGCCTGTCCTTCGACGCGTCCGTGCAGCAGCTGGTCCGCGTGTGCCGCGGCGACACCCTGGTCGTCCTGGACGACGAGGACCGCACGGACCCGGCCCGGCTGGACGCGCTGCTCGACGCGCACGGGGTGACCGACCTCGACTGCACCCCCTCGCACTGGCAGCTGACCGGACCGCGGCTGCGCCCCGGGCGTCCGCTGCGGCTGCTGCTGGGCGGCGAGCCGGTGCCGGTGCCGATGTGGCGGGCGCTGGCCGAGGACCCGGCCGTGGAGGCCTGGAACCTGTACGGGCCCACCGAGTGCACCGTCGACGCCACCGCCACCCGGATCACCGGGGCCGACCCGCGCCTGGGCGAGCCGCTGGCCGGGGTCCGCGCCCACGTCCTCGACGAGGAGCTGCGGCCGGCCGACACGGGCGAGCTGTACCTGGCCGGTCCCGGCGTGGCCGCCGGCTACGCCGGGAAGCCCGGGCTGACCGCCTCGCGGTTCGTCGCGGACCCCTTCGCCGCCGACGGGAGCCGGATGTACCGCACCGGCGACCTGGTGCGGCGGGACGGTTCCGGACTGGAGTTCCTGCGCCGCACCGACCGGCAGCTCAAGATCCGCGGCTTCCGGGTGGAGCCGGGTGAGCTGGAAGACCGGCTGCGCGGCCACGCCGCGGTGGCGGCGGCCGTCGCCGTGGCCCGGACCGGGCCGGACGGGGACGCCCTCCTCGCGGCGTACTGGGTCCCGGCCCCCGGGGCCCGGGCGACCGAAGCGGAGCTGCGCCGGCACTGCGAGGCCGCACTGCCCGCGCACTTCGTCCCGTCCGCCTTCGTCACGGTCGACGCGCTCCCGCTGACGCCGAACGGGAAGGTGGACACCGAGGCGCTGCCGCCGCTGCCGACGGCCCCCGCCGCCGGGGCGGAGTCCTCCGGGCGCGCGCCCGAGGGCCCGCTGGAGGAGCTGATCGCGGCCGTGTGGGCCGAGGTCCTCGGCCGGGACGGCATCGACGCGGAGGCGAACTTCTTCGCGCTCGGCGGCCATTCGCTGCTGGCGCTGCGCGTGGTGTCCCGGCTGAAGAGGAACGCCGGGGTCGCGCTGCGGACCAAGGACGTCTACCGCTTCCCCGTCCTCGCCGACCTGGCCCGGCACGCGCACTCGGTGCGGGCCGCGGCCGCCGGGGAGGTCTCGTGAGCGTCCTCGACACCACCGCGGTGCGCCTGAAGGAGACCGCGGAAGGGGCGCCCACCCTGGTCTGCCTCGCCTTCTGCGGCGGGGGCACCGCCACCTTCCACGACTGGATCCCGGCGCTGCCGGACGGCGCCGGCCTGGTGGCCGTCTGCTATCCGGGGCGCGAGGGGCGGTTCGCCGAGGAGTACGCCCGCACCTGGGACGAGCTCGCGGCGGACGCCGCCGCCGGGGTCGCCGCGGTGGCCGGCCAGGGCCCGTACGTCCTGTTCGGGCACAGCATGGGCGGCTGGATGGCCTTCGACGTGGCCGTACGGCTGGCCGCGGCGGGCGCGCCCGCACCGCGCGCCCTGGTCGTCTCCGCCTGCAACGCCCCGGACCGGGGGGTCACCGACCGGGACCGGTTCCTGGACCTGGGACAGCGCGACGAGGAGCTGCTCGGCTGGATGAGCACCCACGGCCTGCTGCCCGAGCACGTCCTCGAAGAGCCCGAGCTGACCGAGATGGCCGTGGAGCTGATGCGGGCCGACCTGGCCGCCCGGGACACCTTCGCCCCCGTCCCCGGCGCCCGGACCGGCGTCCCGCTCCAGGTGTTCTCCGGGGACGCGGACCCGGTCATCGACCGGGACGCGGGGCCGCGCTGGGCGGCGCTGACCGACGGCCCGTTCCGTCACGACGTCCTGCCCGGCGGCCACTTCTACACCCCGGAGGTGTGGCGGGCCCTGCCCGCCCGGATCACCTCCCTGACGAGCGGGGCCACCGCGGCGCCCGCCCCCGTCCCCTCCGTGTCCGCCGCCCCGCGAGGGACGGCGGCCCCATGACGAACGGCAGTTCCATGACCTTCTCCCCCGCCTTCGGCATCAGCCACGTCGAGTCCTACGTCGCCGACCTCGCGTCGGCGGCGGCCGAGCTGACCGGCCGCTTCGGCTTCCGCGCGGTCGCCCGCGCCGCGTCCGCCGACGCGGAGTCCCTGCTCCTGCGGCAGGGCCGGATCTCCCTCGTCCTGACCCAGGCCCGCTCGCCGCACCACCCGGGCGCCGCCTACGTCCTGGCCCACGGCGACGGCGTCGCCGACATCGCTCTGGCGGTTCCGGACGTGACCGCCGTCTTCGACGAGGCGGTCTCCCGCGGCGCGGTTCCCCTGGCCGTGCCGCGCCGGGAGACCGACGGCCGTACCCGGGCCGTGGTCGCCGGGTTCGGCGACGTCGTGCACACCCTCGTCGAGCCGGACCCGGCCGGGCTGCCCCCGGGCTTCACCCCGCTGCCGGACGCCGCCGCGCCGGACGCGGACGGCGAACTCCTGGAGGAGCTCGACCACTTCGCCGTCTGCCTGCCGGCCGGAGAGCTCGCCAGGACGGTGGAGTTCTACACCCGCGTCCTCGGCTTCCGCATGATCTTCCAGGAGCTCATCCGGGTCGGCGCGCAGGCCATGGACTCCAAGGTGGTGCAGAGCGCCTCCGGCGAGGTCACCCTGACCCTGATCGAGCCGGACACCTCCCGGGAGCCGGGCCAGATCGACCGGTTCCTCGCCGAGCACGGCGGCGCCGGCGTCCAGCACATCGCCTTCGCCTCCCGGGACGTGGTCCGGGCGGTCTCGGCGCTGCGCGACCGCGGGGTCGAGTTCCTGAGCGTCCCCGACACCTACTACACGATGCTCGCGGACCGGCTCGCCCTGACCCGGCACTCCACCGAGGAGCTCCGGCGCATCAGCGTCCTGGTCGACGAGGACCACGACGGGCAGCTCTTCCAGATCTTCACCCGCTCCACCCACCCGCGCCGCACCCTCTTCCACGAGGTGATCGAGCGGTTCGGCGCCCGCACCTTCGGCAACGGCAACATCAAGGCCCTGTACGAAGCCGTCGAGGCCGAGCGGCTGGGCGCCGGAGAGGTCCTGCGGTGACCGCCGGACACGACATCGCGCCGGCCCCGGTCCGGCCGGCGGACTTCGCCGGTCCGGCCCGCCGGGCCCTGCCTCCGGAGGTCTGGGACTTCATCGCGGGCGGCAGCGGCGAGGAGCTGACCCTGGCCGCCAACCGGGCCGCCCTGGACCGGATCCGCCTCGTCCCGCGCGTCCTGACGGGTCCCGGGGGCTGCGACACGTCGGCCGAACTCCCGGGCGGCCGGGCGGCCCTGCCCGTGGCGGTGGCGCCGATGGCCTACCAGCGGCTGCTCCACCCCGAGGGCGAGCTGGCCACGGCCCGGGCGGCCGCGTCGGCCGGGGTGCCGTTCACCGTGAGCACGCTGAGCAGCGTGCCGGTGGAGGAGGTCACGGCCCTGGGCGGGACCACGTGGTTCCAGCTGTACTGCCAGCGGGATCCGGGGCTCACCGCCGAACTGGTGCGGCGCGCCGAGGACGCGGGCTGCGCCGCGGTGATGGTCACGGTCGACGTCCCCTCGATGGGCCGGCGCCTGCGCGACCTGCGCAACGGCTTCGCACTGCCGGCGGGCGTGGCGGCCGCGCACCTCGACCCGGCCACGACCGGCCGGGCCGCCGAGCGCCGGGCCGGGACGTGCGCGGTGGCGGAGCACACCGCCGAGTCCTTCGCCCGCACGCTGGGCTGGGAGGACCTGGCCCGGCTGCGGGAGCAGACCCGGCTGCCCCTGATCGTCAAGGGGATCCTCGATCCGGGTGACGCCGCGGCCGCGGCCGCGGCCGGTGCGGACGCCGTGGTCGTCTCCAACCACGGCGGGCGCCAGCTCGACGGCGCGGTCGCCAGCGCGGACATGCTGCCCGCGGTCCGGGAGGCGGTCCCGCCGTCCTGCCGGCTGCTGCTGGACAGCGGGATCCGCAGCGGTACGGACGTGCTGAAGGCCCTGGCGCTCGGCGCGGACGGGGTGCTGCTGGGCCGCCCCGTCCTGTGGGGCCTGGCCGCGGACGGCTCGGCGGGCGTCTCCCGGGTGCTGGACCTGCTGGCGGCCGAACTGCGCTCCGCCCTGGAGCTGTCGGGCTGCGGCACCCCCGCCGACGCCCCGTGGCTGACGGTGCTGGGGGTGGACCGGTGACCCGCACGGCGGTGGCCCTGGACCGGGCCGACCTGCACCCGTCCCTCGCGGACCCCGCGCTGCTGTCCATGACCTTCCTCAACGAGATCGCGGGACGGTTCCCGGAGGCGGTCTCCTTCGCCCCCGGGCGGCCGGCGGAGGACTTCTTCGACCCGTCCGACCTGCACCGGTACCTCGACGCGTACATCGGCCACCTCACCTCGGACAAGGGCTACGACGCCGCCGGGGTGCGGCGGGAGCTCTTCCAGTACGGCCGCACCAAGGGCGTCGTGCACGAGCTGATCGCCCGTCAGCTCGAACGGGACGAGGGCATCGTCTGCGACCCCGAAGCCGTCCTCGTCACGGTGGGCGCGCAGGAGGCGCTGTGGCTCGTGCTGCACGCGCTGAAGGCCGGCCCGCGGGACGTGGTGCTGGCCCCGGACCCGACGTACGTCGGGCTGACGGGCGCGGCCCGGCTGCTCGACCTCCCGGTGCGGTCGGTGCCCGAGGGGCCCCGCGGAGTGCGTCCGGAGCAGGTGCGCGAGCGGATCCGCGAGGTCCGCGCGGCCGGGGAGCGGCCCCGCGCGCTGTACCTGGTGCCGGACTTCTCCAACCCGAGCGGCCACTCCCTGGGGACGCAGACGCGCCTGGAGCTGCTGGAGGTCGCGGAGCAGGAGGACGTGCTGCTGCTGGAGGACAACCCGTACGGGTTCTTCCGGATGACGGACGGCTCCCGGCCGCCGACGCTGAAGGCCCTCGACACCGGGCAGCGGGTCGTCTACCTGGGCTCGCTGGCCAAGACCTGCTTCCCCGGCGCCCGGGTGGGCTTCGCCGTCGCGGACCAGCGCGTCACGGGGGAAGGCGGCCCGGCGCTGCTGGCCGACGAGCTGGCCCGGTCCAAGAGCATGCTGACCGTCAACACTCCGCCGGTGGCGCAGGCGCTGGTCGGCGGCATGCTGCTGGAGCACGGCGGCAGCCTGCTGGCGGCCAACCGCCGCCAGACGGGCGTCTACCGGCGCAACCTGCGCTGCCTGCTCGAAGGGCTGCACCGGCGGTTCGCCGGGGTGCCCGGGGTCTGGTGGGTCGCCCCCGCCGGGGGCTTCTTCGTCGTGCTCGACGTGCCGTTCCCGGTGACCGATGCCCTGGTCGAGGAGGCCGCCGTCCGGCACGGGGTGCTCTTCACCCCGATGCGCCACTTCAGCGGCCACGAGCGGGCCGAGCGCCAACTGCGGCTGTCGTGCAGCTCCTTGGATCCCGAGCGGATCGAGGACGGCCTCGACCGGCTGGCGGCCCTGGTCGACGAGCAGCGGGCGGCGGCGCATGGCTGAGCCGACCGTCCCGCCCGCGCCCCTCCCGGCCCCGCCCGCACCCCTCCCCTCCCTGACCGCACCTCTCCCCTCCCCGCCCGCACCATCCCCGGAAGGACCGTCCATGCACACCGCCGACGCTCCCGGCCCGCGGCGTTCGCTCGTCCGGTCCCTGATCCGCGCCGTCCGGCGCGACCCCGCGGCGGTGGCCGTCGTCGACGGCGGCCTCGCCCGCACGTACGGCGAACTCGACCGGCTGTCCGCCGAGATCGCGGGCGGGCTCGCCGCCCGCGGCCTGGGACCGGAGGACGTGGTCGCCGTCCACGGCGAACGGTCCTGGGAGCGCTGCGCCGCGGTGCTCGGCGCCTGGCGGGCCGGCCTGGGCGTGGTCTGCACGGACCCGGGCATGCCCGCCCCGCGGGCCGCGCGGATCGCCCGGCTCTGCGCCCTGCTGGTCCGCCCCGACCACACCGCACCGACCGGGCTCGGCCCCGCCGAGGTCGCCTCCGGCGAGCTGCGCGGCGCCCCGCTGGAGGAACTGCGCGAGGGGACCGTCGGGTACGTCATCCCCACGTCCGGATCGACCGGCGAGCCCAAGTCGGTGGCCGTTCCCCCGTCGGTGCTGGCCGCGCTCGGCGACTGGCACGTACGGCACTGGGCGCACGACCGGCCGCCGCACACCCTCCAGGCCGCCTCGATCGGCTTCGACGTGGGCTACGAGGAGATCGTCGCCACCTGGCTGGCCGGGGCCGCCCTGGTCGTGGTCTCCGACGAGGAGCGCCAGGACCCCTTCGCGCTGATGGACCTGATCCGCGAACAGCGCGTCGCCCGGCTGTTCCTGCCGGTGGTGGGGCTGCACGCGCTGGCCACGGCCGCCGTCCTGGAACCGGGGGCGATGCCCGACCTGCGGGAGATCGCGGTCGCGGGCGAGCGCCTCGTCGTCAACTCCGAGGTGCGGGAGTTCTGCGGCGCCGCCGGGGTCGCGCTGGTCAACGAGTACGGGCCCAGCGAGACCCACGTGGTCACGCAGTACCGGCTGGATCCGCAGGAGGCCGCGTCCTGGCCCGAGCACCCGCCGATCGGCGGCGCCGTGGCCGGGGCGGAGCTGCTGCGCGAGGCGGGCGGCGTGCTGCGGCCGTTCGCGGCGGGCGAGGAGGCGGAGCTGATCGTCGGCGGGGGCAGTGTCGGCCTCGGCTACCTGGGCGACCCGGAGCTGACCGCCGCCCGCTTCCGGACCCTGCCGCACCGCGACGGGAGCCCGCGCCGCACGTACGCCACGGGTGACGTGGTCCGGTTCGACGGGGCGGACTTCCACTTCGTGGCCCGGGCCGACGACCAGCTCAAGGTGAGCGGCTACCGGGTCGAGCCCGGCGAGGTCGAGGCGGTCCTGGGCGCGGTCCCGGGGGTCCGCCGGGCCGTGGTGGTGGCGGTGGAGCTCGCGGGCTCGCGCCGGCTCGCGGCCGTGTGGACCCCGACGGCGGCGGACGGCCCCGGGCCCGAGGAGCTGGCCGCGGCGTGCGCGGCGCAGCTGCCCGCCTACATGGTGCCCCGGCACTTCCGGTCCGTGCCGGAGCTGCCGGTGACCGCCAACGGAAAGGTCGACCGGGCCGCGCTGCGGGCCCTGTTCGCCCCGGCCGGCACCGCCGTCTGACAAGCCCGCGAGAGGCCCCGGAGGCCCGCGGAGAACGAGAACGAGGAAGACCATGAGGGGAATCGACGTGACCGAGGCGGAGCGGATCCTGTGCGGTGTCCTGGCGGACCTGTTCGGGATCCCGGAGGTCGGCCCGCAGGACGGCTTCGTCCGGCTCGGCGGTGACAGCATCATCGCCGTGCAGGTGGTCGGCGCGGCCCGGCGGGCCGGGCTGCGCATCGCCGTCCGGGACGTGCTGGCCCTGCCGGACGTGGCGGCGCTGGCCGCCGCCGCGCGGCCGCTGGCCCGGCCCGCCGGGCCGGGTGCCGACGACGGGGTCGGGCCGGTCCGGCAGACGCCGGTGATGCACTGGCTCGACGGCCGCGGCGGGCCCGCCGACCGCTACTGCCAGTACCTGGTGGTACGGACCCCGGCCGGGCTGACCGCGGAGAGCGCGGCCGAGGTGCTCCAGGCCGTCCTGGACCGGCACGACATGCTGCGCGTGGTCCGGGACGCCTCCGGATGGCGGACCCGCCCGGCCGGGTCGGTGCGCGCCGCGGAGTGCCTGCGCCGGGTGGCGACGGAGGGCCGCGAGGCCGCCCCCGAGGAGGTCGCGCGGGAGGTGCACGCGGCACGCGACCGGCTCTCGGTGCACGGCGGGGTGATCGTGCAGGCCGTCTGGTTCGACGCCGGGGCCGGGCTGCCCGGGGCGCTGGCCCTGGTCGTCAACCACGTGGTCGTGGACGGGATCTCCTGGCGGGTCCTGACCGGGGACCTCGCCCGGGCCTGGGAGGCGGTCGCCGCCGGACGGGCCCCCGCCGGCGCCCTCGACCCGGTGGCCACCTCGTTCCGCCGCTGGTCCGAGCTGCTCACCGCCGAGGCGGCCGCGGACCGGACCGCGGCCGAAGCCCCGTACTGGCGCGGTGTGGTGCGGCCGGGTGCGGGCATCGCGGGCCGCCGCCCGCTGGACCCGGCCCGCGACCACGAGGACCGCGCCGGGCACCTCGTCCTGAGCCTGCCCGCGGCCACGGCCGGACCCCTGCTGACGTCGGTGGCCGACCGGCTGGGCGCCGACGCCAACGAGGTGCTGCTGACCGGGCTCTCCCTGGCCCTGGCCCGCTGGCGGCCCTGCGGCCCCGAGGTCCTGGTGGAGCTGGAGGGCCACGGCCGGGAGGACATCGGCGCCGAGGCCGACCTCTCCCGTACGGTCGGCTGGTTCACCACGCTCTTCCCCACCCGCTTCGCCCTGGACGGCCTGGACGCGGCCGACGCCGAGGAAGGCGGCCCCACCGCCGGCGAGGCCCTGCGGCGGGTCCGGGAGCAGCTGCGGGCGATCCCGCGCAAGGGCCTCGGGTACGGCCTGCTGCGCCACCTCGACCCGGTCGCCGGCGCGGAGCTCGCCGCGGCGGAGCCCGCGGGCCTCGGTTTCAACTACCTGGGCCGGCTGGGCGGTCCGGGCGGCGGCGACTGGCAGCTGCTGCCCGCCCACGGGGCCCGGCTCGACGCCCCCGGCCCGGGCATGCCGATGGCGCACGCCGTCGAGGTGAACGCCTTCGTCCTGGAGTCGGCGGACGGGCCCGTCCTGCACGCCGACTGGGCCTGGGCCGAAGGCGTCCACGAGGAGGCGGACGTGCGGGCGCTGGCCGAGGGCTGGTTCCGGATGCTCGGCGCCCTCGTCGCCCACGCCGACCGCACCGGCCCCGCCGTCCCGGCCGCCGTGCCCGCCGCCGTCCCGGCCGCCTCGGGCCTGCTGCTCGACGCGATCGGACAGGACGAACTGGACGAGCTCGCGGCCTCCCTCGACCTCCTCTGATCCCGACCGGACCGCCACCCCCGCCCCGCCGCCGCCCTCCCGCGGTCTCCCAGAAAGCGAGCAACACATGAACACCAGCCGGCCGGCCATCGAGGACGTCCTGCCCCTCTCCCCGCTGCAGGAGGGCATGCTCTTCCACTCCGGGTACGACGAGGAGTCGAAGCACCTCTACATCGCCCAGTTCACCGTCGACCTGGACGGGGCGCTCGATGCGGGACGGCTGCGCCGGGCCGCCGGCGAGCTGCTGCGCCGCCACGCCAACCTGCGGGTGGTCCTCACCCACCGCAAGAACGGCGACCCCGTCCAGGTGGTCCGCCGGGACATGGAGCCGGCCTGGCAGGAGCACGACCTCGGCGCCCTGCCCGCCGGCGCCGCCGAGGAGCGGGCCGCGGAACTGACGGAGGAGGACTGGGCGCAGGGCGTCGACAGCCGCCGCCCGCCGCTGCTGCGGTTCACACTGCTGCGGCTGGCGGACGACCGGCACCGGCTGCTGGTGACGGCCCATCACATCCTGCTGGACGGCTGGTCGTTCGGACTGCTGTTCCGCGAGCTGTTCACCCTGTACGCGGGCGGCGAGCCGGAGCCGGTGCGGCCCTACCGCGAGTACCTGGCGCACCTCGCGCGCTGCGACCGGCCCGCCGCCGAGGAGGCCTGGCGCGCCGCCCTGGCCGGCCTCGACGCGCCCGGGCGGCTCGCGGACGGCACCGGCCGGGTCGCCCCCGGCGCCACCCCCGAGGACGTGGTGGTCCGGCTGGACGAGGAGCGGACGGCGGCGCTGACCGCCCGGGCCCGGGAGTGCGGTCTGCTGCTGACCAGCGTGGTCCAGGGTGCCTGGGCGGCGCTCATGGCCCGCACCACCGGGCAGGAGGACGTGGTCTTCGGCCTCACCGTCAGCGGCCGTCCCGCCGAACTGCCGGGTTCGGAGCGGATGATCGGCATGCTGATCAACACCGTGCCGGTGCGGGCCCGGATCGACGCGGCCGCCCCGCTGCGCCGGATCTGCGCCGAGCTCCAGCGGGAGCGCGCGGAGCTGGTGGACCACGACCACCTGGGGCTGACCGAGATCCAGAAGCTGGCCGGCGCGCCGTCGGCCCTGTTCGACACCAACCTGGTCTTCGAGAACTTCCCGATGAGCGACTACGCGCTCGACCTGCCCGGCTTCGGCCTGGAGGCGCGGATCCGGTTCCGGGACACCACGCACTTCCCGCTGACCCTGGTGGTCGAGCCGGGGGCGGCGCTCGGGCTGCGGCTGAGCCACCACCCCGGGCTCGTCGGCACCGAGCGGGTCCGGGAGCTCGGCGAGCGGCTGGTGCGGCTGCTGGAGCGGTGGACGGCGACGCCGGACGCACCGGTGGAGGTCCTGGACGCGCTGACCGCGGCCGAGCGCCACCGGGTCCTGGCCGAATGGAACGACACCGCCGCCGCCCTCCCGGAGACGACGCTGACCGCGCTGCTCGCGGAGCAGGCGGCCCGGACCCCCGAGGACACCGCCGTCGTCTTCGAAGGGGAGTCCCTGACCTACCGGGCGCTGGACGAGCGGGCGGGGCGCCTCGCGGACGTGCTCGCGGCCCGCGGCATCGGACCGGAGAGCCTGGTCGCGGTCGCCGTACCGCGCTCCCTCGACCTGATGGTCGCCCTGTGCGGGGTGCTGAAGGCGGGCGCCGCCTACCTGCCCCTCGACCCCGGCCAGCCCGCGGAGCGCAACCTCGGGATCATGGCCGACGCCGCCCCGGCGCTGGTGCTCAGCACCGGCTGGGAGGTGCCGGGGACGCCGGTGCTGCGGCTGGACGCCCCGCTGCCCGCGGCGGATCCCGCTCCGCGGCCGGCGGTCCTGCCCGACCACCCCGCGTACGCGATCTTCACCTCCGGTTCCACCGGCCGCCCCAAGGGCGCCCTCGTCCCGCACCGGGCCATCGTCAACCGGCTGGAGTGGATGCAGCGGGAGTACCGCCTCGGGGCCGGGGACCGGGTGCTGCAGAAGACGCCGAGCGGCTTCGACGTCTCGGTGTGGGAGTTCTTCTGGCCGCTGCTGACCGGGGCCACCCTCGTGGTCGCCAAGCCCGGCGGCCACCAGGACCCCGCCTACCTGGCCGACCTGATCGCCCGGGAGTCCGTCACCACCGCGCACTTCGTGCCGTCCATGCTCGACGTCTTCCTGCGCGAGCCCGCCGCGGCGGGCGCCCGCTCCCTGCGCCGGGTGATCGCCAGCGGCGAGGCGCTGCCCCCGCACACCCAGGACGCGTTCTTCCGGGTGCTGCCCGGCGCGGAGCTGCACAACCTGTACGGCCCGACCGAGGCCGCGGTCGACGTCACGCTCTGGTCCTGCCGGGCCGGGGACGCCGCCGTCCCGATCGGCCGGCCCGCCGCCAACACCCGTACGTACGTCCTGGACGGCCGGCTCGCCCCGGTGGCGCCCGGTACCGCGGGCGAGCTCTACCTGGCCGGCGTGCAGCTGGCCCGCGGCTACCTCGGCCGGCCCGGGCTGACGGCCGACCGGTTCGTGGCCTGCCCCTTCGAGCCGGGGGCCCGCATGTACCGCACGGGCGACCTGGTGCGCTGGCGGGCCGACGGGGTCCTGGAGTACCTGGGCCGCACCGACGACCAGGTCAAGATCCGCGGCTTCCGCATCGAGCCGGGCGAGGTGCAGAGCGCCGCCGCGGCCTGCGCGGGCGTCTCCCACGCGGCGGTCGTCGTCCGCGAGGACCGCCCGGGCGACCCCCGGCTCGTGGCGTACGTGGTGCCCTCCCCGGGCGCCGCGCCGACCGCCGGCGGGGTGCGCCGCGAGCTGGCCGCCGCGCTGCCCGAGCACATGGTCCCGGCCGTGGTCGTGCTGGACGAGCTGCCGGTGACGCCCAACGGCAAGCTCGACCGGCGGGCCCTGCCCGCCCCCGCCGTGCGCACCGGCGCCCGCGGCGGCCGCACCGAGCGGGAGCGGATCCTGACGGGCCTGTTCGGGTCGGTGCTCGGCCTGCCCGAGGTGGGCGCCGAGGACGACTTCTTCGAGCTGGGCGGCCACTCCCTGCTGGCGATGCGGCTGGTGGCGCAGGTGCGCGGGGCGTTCGGCGCGGAGCTGGGCATCCGCGAGGTGTTCACCGCCCGCACCCCGGCCGCGCTCGCCGCGCTGCTCGACGGCGCGGACCGGGCCCGTCCCGCCCTGCGGCCGCAGGTGCGCCCGGCGCAGCTGCCGCTCTCCCCGGCGCAGCGCCGGCTGTGGTTCCTGGACCGGCTGGACGGGCCGAACCCGGCGTACCACAGCGCGGTCGCGGTCCGGCTCGGCGGCCCGCTCGACGTGGCGGCGCTGCGCGGGGCGCTGGCCGACCTGGCCGAACGGCACGAGATCCTGCGCACCGTCCACCCGGAGGCCGACGGCGAGCCCCGCCAGGTCGTCCTGCCCCCGGCCCCGCCGGTCCTGGAGCTCCTCGACGCGGACGGAGCGGCCGAGGCGGCCGGGCTGGTCGCCGAGATCGCGGGCCGCCCCTTCGACCTGGCCTCGCAGGTACCGCTGCGGGCCGCGCTGCTGGCCACCGGGCCGCAGGAGCACACGCTCGTGCTGGCCCTGCACCACATCGCCACCGACGGCGAGTCCTGGGGGCCGCTGCTGGCCGACCTGGCGCACGCCTACGCGGCCCGTACCGGCCGGGGCGCGGACCCGCGCACCCCGCTCGCCGTGCAGTACGCCGACTACACCCTCTGGCAGCGCGACCTGCTGGCCGACGCGGCCGAGGAGCAGCTCGCCCACTGGCGCACCGCGCTGGCGGGGCTGCCCGAGGAGCCCGCGCTGCCCACCGACCGGCCCCGTCCCGCCGTGGCCGACCCGGCGGGCGCCGCCCTCGGGTTCGAGCTGGACGCCGCGCTGACCGCCGAGCTGGAGGCGCTGGCCCGGGCCCACGGGTGCACCGTCTTCATGGTGCTCCAGGCCGCCTTGGCGGTGGTGCTGTCCCGGCTCGGGGCGGGCACGGACGTGCCGATCGGGACGGTCGTCGCCGGCCGTACCGACGAAGCCCTGGACGAGCTGGTCGGCTTCTTCGTCAACACGCTCGTCCTGCGCACGGACCTCTCCGGCGATCCGACCTTCGCCGAACTCCTGGAGCGGGTCCGGGACACCGACCTGGCCGCCTTCGCCCACCAGGACGTCCCCTTCGAGCAGGTCGTCGAGGCGGTCAACCCGCGCCGCTCGCTCTCCCACCACCCGCTGTTCCAGGTGGCGCTGACGATGCGCCGGGCGACCGCCGCGGCGGCACTGGAGCTGCCCGGGCTGACCGCGGTGACCGAGGAGGTCGACGTACCGCAGGCCGAGTTCGAGCTGGCGCTGCAGTTCACCGAGGGGACCTCCGCGCGCGAGGGGCTGCGTGCGGTCGCCAAGTACCGGACGGGCCTGTTCGACGAGGGCACCGTGCGCGCCCTGGTGGAGCGGCTGCGGGGAGTCCTGCGGGCCGCGGCGCGCGCGCCGCGCGGCCGGGTCTCGGCGCTGGAGGTGCTGCTGGAGCAGGAGCGCGAGCAGCTGCTCGGCGCCTGGCTGCCGCAGGGCCCGCAGGCGGCCGCGGCGGGCTCCGTGCACGAGGAGTTCGCCCGCCGGGCCGCCCTGCACCCGGACGCCGTGGCCCTCGTCTCGGGTCCGGACGAGATCACGTACGGGGAGCTGGACCGGCGGTCCGACCGCCTGGCCCGGCGCCTGGCCGGGTACGGGGTCGGCGCCGAGACCCCGGTCGGCGTGCTGATGGCCCGCTCCCCCGAGGTCGTCGTCGCGATGCTGGCCGTCCTGAAGGCGGGCGGGGCGTACGTGCCGCTGCACACCGGGCACCCGGCCGCACGCATGCAGAAGGTCCTGGCCGCTGCGGGCTGCCCCGTCCTGCTGGTCGACGAGTCCTTCGCCCCCCTCGGCCTGGAATGCGCCCGCACGGTCCTGGTCACCGCGGCGGACACGGCCGCGGCCGACCCGCAGGACGGGGAGTTCACGGCCGTGCCGTGCCCGCCCGGGCAGCTCGCCTACCTGATGCACACCTCGGGCTCCACCGGCGAGCCCAAGGGGGTCGCCGTCGCCCACCGGGAGGTCCTGGACCTCGTGGCCGACCGGGGCTGGCACACCCGGGGCGCGGAGCGCGTCCTGTTCCACGCGCCGCACGCCTTCGACATCGCCGACTACGAGCTGTGGGTGGCGCTGCTGTCGGGCTGGCAGGTCGTCGTCGCCCCCGAGGGGGAGCCGACGGTCGCCGGGCTGGGCGCCCTGATCCGCGGGGCGGGCATCACCGCCGTGCACCTGACGGCCGGGCTGTTCCGCGTGGTCGCGGAGGAGGACCCGGGCCTGCTGGCCGGCGTCCGCGAGGTGCTGACCGGCGGGGACGTGGTCAGCCCCGCCGCGGTCCGCGCGGTGCTGGCGGCCTGCCCCGGCACCGTGGTCCGCCACCTGTACGGGCCCACCGAGGCGACGCTCTGCGCCACCAGCCACCTGATCACCGGCGCCGCGGACGCCGAGGGGCCCGTGCCGATCGGCCGCCCCCTGGACGGCACCCGTGCGTACGTGCTGGACGAGCGGATGCGCCTGGTGCCTCCGGGCACGCCGGGTGAGCTGTACCTCGCCGGCGCGGGTGTCGCCCGCGGCTACCACCGGCGGCCCGCGGCCACCGCGGAGCGGTTCGTCGCCGATCCGTTCGGCGCGCCCGGGACGCGCATGTACCGCACCGGCGACCTCGCCCGGTGGCGGGCCGACGGGCTGCTGGAGTTCCTCGGCCGGGCCGACGAGCAGGTGAAGGTCCGCGGCTTCCGCGTGGAGCCCGGCGAGGTCGAGGCCGCACTGGCCGCGTGCCCGGGCGTCTGCCAGGCCGTGGTCGCCGTACGGGCCGCCGCGGACGGCGAGAAGCGGCTCGCGGGGTACGTGGTCGGGGACGTGTCCGGGCCCGCGGTGCGGCGCCGGCTGGAGCGGCTGCTCCCGGACTACATGCTGCCCTCGTACGTCCTGGTCCTGGACGCGCTGCCGCTGACCCCCAACGGCAAGGTGGACTACCGGGCCCTGCCCGAGCCCGCGCTGCCCGGTGCCGGCGGACGGGCCCCGCGTACGCCCCGGGAGGAGATCCTGGCGGGGCTCTTCGCCGAGGTGCTCGGCCTCGACGCGGTCGCCGCCGACGCGGGATTCTTCGAGCTGGGCGGCCACTCCCTCCTGGCGACCCGGCTGGTCAGCCGGATCCGTACGGCCCTCGGGGTCGAGCTCTCGCTGCGGGACGTCTTCCGCGCGCAGACCGTGGCCGCCCTCGCGGAGCTGGCGGGGAGCGCCGACCGGGCCCGGCCGCCGCTGCGGCGTGCGGAGTCCGGGCAGGGTGCGCCGCTGTCCTCGGCGCAGCACCGGCTGTGGTTCGCGCACCAGGCCGAGGGCCCGTCCGGGCACCACAACGTGCCCTTCGCCTACCGGCTGACGGGTCCGCTGGACGCCGGGGCGCTGCATGCGGCGCTCGGCGACGTCGTGGCCCGGCACGAGGTGCTGCGGACCGTCTTCGACGAGTGCGGGGGCGAGCCGGTGATCCGGCTGCTGGAGGGTGCGGCGGCCGAGGTGCCGTTGGAGGTCCGCGCCGTCGCGGAGCCCGGGGCCCTCGCGGACGCCGTACGGGAGGTCACGGGCCACTGCTTCGACATCGCGGCCGAACTGCCGCTGCGGGCCCGGCTGCTGGAGCTGGGCCGGGAGGAGTGGGTGCTCGTGCTGGTGGTGCACCACATCGCCACCGACGGCTGGTCCTGGGGGCCGCTCCTGACCGACCTGGCCACCGCCTACGCCGCCCGCCTCGCGGGCGCGGCGCCCGGCTTCGAACCGCTGCCCGTGCAGTACCGGGACCACACCGTCTGGCAACGGTCCGTACTCGGCGCGGAGGGCGACCCGAACGCCCTGATCACCCGTCAGCTCGGCTTCTGGGCCAAGGAGCTGGCCGGCGCCCCGGCCGAACTGGACCTGCCCTACGACCGCCCCCGTCCGGAGGTGGCGAGCTTCGCGGGCGGGTCGGTCCCCCTGGAGTTGGACGCACAGCTGCACCGGCAGCTCCTGGAACTGGCCCGCGCACACGGCTGCACCCTCTTCATGGTCCTCCAGGCAGGCCTGTCCGTACTCCTCTCCCGCCTCGGCGCCGGCACCGACATCCCGATCGGCACCGTCGTCGCCGGCCGCACGGACGAAGCCCTCGACGACCTCGTCGGCTTCTTCGTCAACACCCTCGTCCTGCGCACCGACCTCTCCGGCGACCCCGCCTTCACCGACCTCCTCGAACGCGTCCGCGAGACCGACCTCGCCGCCTACGCCCACCAGGACGTGCCCTTCGAACGGGTCGTGCTGGAGGTGAACCCGGAGCGGTCCCTCGCCCGCCACCCCCTCTTCCAGGTGCTGCTGCAGGTGCAGAACGAGCCGCCCGCCCTGCCCCGCCTGACGGGCCTGACGGCCCGGCCGCACCCCGTCGAGTGGGCGGTGTCCAAGTTCGACCTCGGCGTGGACCTCGGCGAGCAGCGCGCCGCCGACGGCACCCCGCTGGGCCTCAGCGGTGAACTCACCTACGCCACCGAGCTGTTCGACCACACGAGCGCCGAGCAGCTGGCAGCCGACCTGGCCCTGGTGCTGCGCTCCGTCGCGGCCGCCCCGGACCGGCCGGTCGGCTCGGTCGACGGCCCGGCCCCGCGCCCGGCCGCAGCCGCCCCCGCAGCGCCGGAGCCGGCCGCGGACCCGGGCGGCAGCACCGAGGACCGCGTCCGCGCCCTGTACGCCGAGGTGCTCGGCCGGGACGAGGTCGGCCCGGACGACAACTTCTTCGCCCTCGGGGGCCACTCCCTGCTGGTCACCCGCCTGATCAGCCGGATCCGGGCCGAGCTCGGCCGGGAGCTGAAGATCCGCCAGCTGTTCCGGGACCCGACCCCGGCCCGCACCGCCGCCCTGCTCGCCGACGCGCCGAAGGCCCGTCCCACGCTCCGGCGCGCCGCCGATGCCTGAGCCGTCCCCCGCCCACGCCCCCCGCCCCACCCCGCACGCCCCCGGAGGTCCCGTGTTTCCCGTTTCGTTCGCCCAGCGGCGGCTGTGGTTCCTCAACCAGCTCGGCGAGACCGGCGCCGCGTACAACTGCCCGCTCACCACCCGGCTGCGCGGTCCGCTGGACCCGCAGGCCCTGGCCGCGGCCCTCGGCGATCTCACCGGGCGCCACGAGGTGCTGCGTACGGTCTTCCCCGAGGTGGACGGCGAGCCCGTGCAGCAGGTCACCGACCGGGCGCCGGAGCTGCCCGTCGTCCCCCTCGGCGAGGCGGAGCTCGCCGCCGCGCTGGCCGCCGAGGCCGGGCACGTCTTCGACCTCACCACCGAACTCCCGGTACGGGCACGCCTCTTCGCCCTGAACGAGCAGGAGTGGGTGCTGGCGCTGGTGATCCACCACATCGCCACCGACGGCTGGTCCTGGGGGCCGCTCCTGACCGACCTGGCCGCGGCGTACGCCGCCCGGTGCGCGGGCGGGGCACCCGCCTTCGAGCCGCTGCCGGTGCAGTACCGGGACTACACGCTGTGGCAGCGCGAGCTGCTCGGCGCGGAGGACGACCCGGACAGCCTGCTCGCCGCCCAACTGGCCTTCTGGACGGACGAACTGGCCGGGATCCCGGCCGAGCTGCCGCTGCCCGCCGACCGGCCGCGCCCGCAGGTGGCGAGCTTCGCGGGCGGCTCGGTCCCGCTGGAGTTGGACGCACAGCTGCACCGGCAGCTCCTGGAACTGGCCCGCGCACACGGCTGCACCCTCTTCATGGTCCTCCAGGCAGGCCTGTCCGTACTCCTCTCCCGCCTCGGCGCCGGCACCGACATCCCGATCGGCACCGTCGTCGCCGGCCGCACGGACGAAGCCCTCGACGACCTCGTCGGCTTCTTCGTCAACACCCTCGTCCTGCGCACCGACCTCTCCGGCGACCCCGCCTTCACCGACCTCCTCGAACGCGTCCGCGAGAGCGACCTCGCCGCCTTCGAGCACCAGGACGTGCCCTTCGAGCAGGTCGTCGAGGCCGTCAACCCCGAGCGGTCCCTCGCCCGCCACCCCCTCTTCCAGGTGATGATGACCCTGGACAGCGGCGCGGAGCCCGCCTTCGCCCTGCCCGGGCTGGAGTCCGCGGAGCAGTCCGCCGCCTGGGACGTCGCCAAGTTCGACCTCACCGCCGACTTCCAGGAGCGGTGGGACGCGGACGGCGCGCCGGCCGGGATCGGCGGGGCCCTGGAGTACGCGTCGGACCTGTTCGACCGGGCCACCGCCGAGGACCTCGCGGCCGCCCTCGCCCGGGTGCTGGAGCGCCTCGCCGCCGACCCCGCCGCCCCGGTCGGGCAGGCCGACCCGCTCTCCGCCGAGCAGCGCGCGCTGGTCCTGTCCGGCTGGAACGACACGGCCGCGCCGGTGCCCGCCGGGACCCTGCCCGAACTCTTCGAGGAGCAGGCCGCCCGCACCCCCGACGCGACCGCCCTGGTCTTCCGGGACACCGCGCTGACCTTCGCCGGGCTCGACGCCCGCGCCGACGCCCTGGCGCACCGGCTCGCCGGGCACGGGGTCGGCCCGGAGCAGCTGGTGGCCCTGGCCCTGCCCCGGTCCGCCGACTCCGTCGTGGCGCTGCTCGCCGTACTCAAGGCGGGCGCCGCCTTCGTCCCCGTGGACACGGACTACCCGGCCGAGCGGATCGCCCGGCTGCTGTCCACCGCGACCACCGTCGTCACCGACTCCGCGACCGCCCCGGCACTCCCGGAAACCGGCGCCGTCCGCGTCCTCGTCGACGCCCCGGGCCCGGTCCCGGCCGGTGCCCCCGGCCCCGTCCCGGGCCGCCGGATCCTGCCCGGCAGCGCCGCGTACGTGATCCACACCTCGGGTTCGACCGGCGAGCCCAAGGGCGTGGTCATCGACCACGCGGGGCTGCGCAACCTGTACGCCTTCCACCGGGCCGGGGTCATCGCCCGCGCGGAGGAGCTGCACGGCGGGCGCCGGATGCGCATGGCGCTGACGGCGGCGCTGTCCTTCGACACCTCGTGGGAGGGGCTGCTGTGGATGGTGGCCGGCCACGAGCTCCACCTCGTCGACGACGACACCCGCCGCGACGCGGCCGCGCTGGTTCGGCACATCGCCCGCACCGGCATCGACGCCCTCGACGTCACCCCCACGTACGCCGAACAGCTCGTGGAGGAGGGCCTGCTGGACGACCCCGCGCACCGCCCCAAGGTGCTGCTGCTCGGCGGCGAGGCGGCGGGCGCGGCCCTGTGGACGCGGGTCCGCGCCGCGGAGGGGATGCTCTGCCACAACCTGTACGGGCCCACCGAGTGCAGCGTCGACACCCTGTGGTGGGACGCCGCCCTCAGCGAGGAGCCCCTGGTGGGCCGCCCGCTCGCCAACACCCGGGCGTACGTGCTGGACGCCGGGCTGCGGCCGGTCGCCCCGGGCGTCCCGGGCGAGCTCTACCTCGCCGGACCGAGCCTGGCCCGCGGCTACCTGAACCGGCCCTCGCTCACCGCGGGCCGCTTCGTGGCCTGCCCGTTCGAGGACGGGGCCCGCATGTACCGCACCGGCGACCTGGTGCGCTGGGACCGCGAGGGCCGCATCGAGTACCTCGGCCGCGCCGACGACCAGGTCAAGATCCGCGGCTTCCGCATCGAACCCGGCGAGATCGAGGCCTCCTTGCGGGCCTGCCCGGAGGTGGCGCAGGCCGCGGTGCTCGCCCGGGACGGCGGGCCCGCCGGGAAGCGCCTCGTGGCGTACGTGGTGGCGGCCGCGGGCCGCACCGCCGAGCCGGCCGCGCTGCGCACACGGCTCGCCGCACGGCTGCCGGACCACATGGTGCCCTCGGCCTTCGTGGTCCTGGACGCCTTCCCGATGAACCGGAACGGCAAGCTGGACCGGGCGGCGCTGCCCGCACCGGACTTCGGCGCGCTGCTGAACTCCCGGGCCCCGCGCGGGCCCCGCGAGGAGCTGCTGGCCGAGCTGTTCGCGCAGGTGCTGGGGCTGCCGTCGGTCGGCGCCGAGGACAGCTTCTTCGAGCTGGGCGGCCATTCGCTGCTCGCGACCCGGCTGCTCTCGCGGATCCGCGCCGTACTCGGCGGCGACCTGGGCATCCGCCTGCTGTTCCAGTACCCGACGGTGGCCGGGCTGGCCGCCTGCCTGGCGCAGGACTCCGCGGCCGGGGCGGCCCCGCGCCCGGCCCTGACCGCGGCGGCCGAGCGGCCCGCGGCCCCGCCGCTGTCGGCCGCCCAGCGCCGGCTGTGGTTCCTGAGCCGCGCGGGGCAGTCCGCGGGCTACCACTGCCCGTTCGCGCTGCGGCTGCGCGGCCCGCTGGACACCGCGGCGCTGGCCGCGGCCCTGGGGGACGTCACCGACCGGCACGAGGCCCTGCGCACGGTGTTCCCGGAGACGGCGGGCGAGCCGTACCAGCGGGTGCTGCCCGCCGGCGGCGGTGTGCCCCTGGACCTGGTGGAGTGCGGTCCGGAGGGGACCGCGGGCGCCCTCGACGCCCTGCTGGCCCGCCCGTTCGACCTGGCCGCGCGGCCCCCCGTCCGGGCGGCCCTGCTCGCGGCCGGGCCGCAGGAATGGGTGCTGGCCCTGGTGGTGCACCACATCGCGCTCGACGGGTGGTCCTGGGGGCCGCTGTTCCGGGACCTGTCCGAGGCGTACGCCGCCCGGTGCGCGGGCACCGCGCCCGACTTCGCCCCGCTGCCGGTCCAGTACGCCGACTACACGCTCTGGCAGCAGGAGCTGCTCGGCGCGGAGGACGACCCGGCGAGCCCGCTCGCCCGCCAACTCGCCTTCTGGACCGGTACCTTGGGCGGGGCGCCGGCGGAGTTGGCACTGCCCTACGACCGGCCGCGCCCGGTGCTGCCGGACTTCGCGGGCGGCTCGGTCCCCGTCGGCCTGGACGCCGAGCTGCACGCCCGGCTGCTGGAACTGGCCCGCGCACACGGCTGCACCCTCTTCATGGTGGTGCAGGCGGCGCTGGCGGTGACCCTGTCCCGGCTCGGCGCGGGCACCGACATATGCATCGGGACGCCGGTCGCGGGCCGCACGGACGAGGCCCTGGACGACCTCGTCGGCTTCTTCGTCAACACCCTGGTCCTGCGCACCGACGTCTCGGGCGACCCGACGTTCGCCGAACTCCTCGGCCGGGTCCGGGAGACCGACCTCGCCGCGTACGAGCACCAGGACGTGCCCTTCGAACGGGTCGTGGAGGCGGTCAACCCCGAGCGCTCCCTCGCCCGCCACCCCCTCTTCCAGGTGCTGCTCCAGGTGCAGGACGGAGCGGACGGCACGCTCGCGCTGCCCGGCCTCGACGTCCGCCCCGAGCCGTTCCGCTTCGACCTCGCCCAGTTCGACCTGACGCTCGACGTCCAGGAGCACCGGGACGCCGAGGGCCGCCCCGCCGGGATCTCCGGCTTCCTGGAGTACGCGGCCGAGCTGTTCGACCACACCACCGCCGAGGACCTCGCCGCGGCCCTGGTACGGATGGCCGGGCTGCTCGCGGCGGCGCCCGGGCTGCCGGTGGGCACCGCCGACCCGCTGAGTCCCGCGGCCCGCCGCCGGGCGCTGACCGAGTGGAACGAGACCGCGCTGCCGGTGCCGGACGCCACCGTGCCCGAGCTGTTCACCGCGCGTGCCGCCCGCACCCCGGACGCGACCGCGCTGGTGCACGACGGGGAGCGGATCGGCTTCGCCGCCCTCGACGCCTGGTCCGACCGGCTCGCCCGGCGCCTCGTCCGCGACGGGGCGGGGCCGGAACGGGTCGTGGCCATCGCCCTGCCGCGCTCCCCTGCCGCGGTGGCCGCGGTCCTGGCCGTCCTCAAGGCCGGTGCGGCGTTCGTCCTGGTGGACACCGGCTACCCGGCCGACCGGATCTCCCACATGCTGGCCGATTCCGCCCCCGCGCTGCTGGTCACGGACTCCGCCACCGCCCCGCTGCTGCCGCTCGCGGAGGCCGTGCGGGTCCCGCTCGTCCTCACCGACGAGGAGGACGCGGCGGACGCCGCGCCGGGCACCCCGCCGCTGCCGCGCCCCCGGCCGGGCGATGCCGCGTACGTCGTGTACACCTCGGGCTCCACGGGCCGGCCGAAGGGCGTCGTCGTGGACCACGCGGCGCTGCGCAACCTGTACGCCTTCCACCGCGCCCACACCATGGCCGAGGCGGAACGGGGCGCGGCCGGGCGGCAGTTGCGGGTCGCGCTGCTGGCCTCCCTGTCCTTCGACGCCTCCTGGGACGCCCTGATGTGGATGGTGGCCGGCCACGAACTCCACCTGATCGGCGACGCCGTGCGCCGCGACTCCGCGGCCTTCGCCCGGTACGTCGCCGACGCCGCCCTCGACGTCCTGGACACCACCCCGACCCACGCCGAGCAGTTGATCGAGGAGGGCCTGCTCGACGCCCCGCCGCGGCTGCTGCTGATCGGCGGCGAGGCCGCCGGCGACGGACTGTGGAGCCGGCTGCGCGCCACGGAGGGGATGCTCTCCTACAACATGTACGGGCCCACCGAGTGCACGGTCGACGCCCTGTGGTGGGACACCGCGCGCAGCGAGCGCCCGCGCATCGGCGCTCCCGTCTCCAACACCCGCGCCTACGTGCTGGACGCGGCGCTGCGCCCGGTGGCCCCGGGGGTGCCCGGCGAGCTGTACGTCGCGGGGGCCGGGCTGGCGCGGGGCTACCTGCGGCGCCCGGGGCCGACGGCGGAGCGGTTCGTGGCCTGTCCCTTCGAGGACGGGGCCCGCATGTACCGCACCGGCGACCTCGTCCGCCGGGACCGCGAGGGCCGGATCGAGTACCTCGGCCGCGCCGACGACCAGGTCAAGGTCCGCGGCTTCCGCATCGAACTCGGCGAGATCGAGGCCGTGCTCGCCTCGGCGCCCGGAGTGGACCGGGCCGCGGTGACCGTCCGGGAGGACGGCCCCGGCGGTGCGAAGCGGCTGGTCGGGTACGTGGTCCCGGCCCCCGGCGGTACGGGCTCCGCGCCGGCCGCGGCGCAGTTGCGCGCCCACCTGGCGGGGACGCTCCCGGCGCACATGGTGCCCTCGGCATTCGTCGTGCTCGACGCCTTCCCGCGGACCCCCAACGACAAGCTGGACCGGGCCGCCCTGCCCGCGCCGGAGCCCGCTGCGGCCGGGGACGGCCGTCCGGGCCGGGCGCCGAGCGGCCGCCGGGAAGAGGTCCTGGCGGGCCTGTTCGCCGAGCTGCTGGGGCTGCCCGCCGGCGCCGTGGGTGCCGACGACGGCTTCTTCGACCTGGGCGGCCACTCCCTGCTGGCGGCCCGGCTGATGGCCCGGGTGCGCGAGGCGCTGGGCGAGGAGCTCGGGGTCCAGGACCTGTTCGCCGCGCCCACGGTCGCCGGACTGGCCGCCCGCTCCGGCGGCGCGGCGACGGGCGGGGACGCGGATCCCCGCCGGGACGCGGACCCGCTGGCGCCGCTGATCACGCTGCGCACGGGGGCACCCGGCGCGCCTGCCCTGTTCTGCGTCCACCCGGGCGCGGGCACCGGCTGGGTGTACCGGGGCCTGCTGGAGCACCTCGACGCCCGACGCTCCGTACACGCCCTGCAGTCGCGGGCGCTGAGCGAGCCGGGGGCGCGGCCCGGAAGTGTCGCGGACATGGCCGCGGACTACGCCGCGCAGATCCGCGCGGTGCAGCCGCACGGCCCGTACCACCTGCTGGGCTGGTCCTTCGGGGCGGTGGTCGCGCACGCGGTGGCCGTGCGGCTCCAGGAGGACGGCGCGGAGGTGGCCGGGCTCACCCTGCTCGACGGGTATCCGGCGGCCCCCGGGGAGACGGCCGCCCCGGCCGCGGACCCGCTGGCGGACCTGCTGGAATCGCTCGGCTACCCGCCGCGCGAAGAGTGCGGCGCGGACCCGCTGACGCTCGACGGGCTGGTGGCGGCGGCCGCCGCCGAGGACGGCCCGCTGTCGGTCTTCGACGGAGAGACCGTCGCCGCCCTGGGCGGGGCGTACGTCCACCACGACCGGCTGGCGGCCGCCCACCGTCCGGGGGTGTTCCGGGGCGGGGTGACGCTGGCCGTCGCCGCCCACGAGCCGGACGCGCCCGCCCCGCAGGTGTGGGAGCCGTACCTCACGGGCCCGGTCGCCCACCACCAGATCCCCTGCGCCCACGGCGAGATGATGGCGCCCAAGGCCGCCGCCGAGATCGCGGCGCTGCTGGGCGAGGGCACGGTGGGCCGGTGAGCGCCGGTCGCGGCGCGCTGCGCCGCCGGGACTTCCGGCTGCTGTGGGCCGGGGAGTCCGTGAGCCAGTTCGGCAGCGCGGCCACCCGGGTGCTGCTGCCGCTGATCGCGGTGGACACACTGGACGCGGGGCCCTTCACCATGGGGGTGCTGGGCGCCGCGGCCTGGGTGCCGTGGCTGCTGTTCGGGCTGCCCGTGGGGGCGTGGACCGACCGGATGCGCCGCCGCCCGGTGATGATCGTGTGCAACGCGGTGTCGGCGCTGCTGATGCTGTCGCTGACCGCAACGGTGGCGTTGAACCTCCTGACCACGACCCAACTCATCCTGGTGGCGGTCCTTTCGGGAACCGCCGACGTGTTCTTCCGGGCCGCCTACAGCGCGTACCTGCCGACCGTGCTGCCGCACGAGGAGCTCGCCGACGGCAACGCCCGCCTCCAGACCAGCGAATCGGTCGCGGAGGTCGTGGCACCGGGGGCGGGCGGAGCACTGGCCCAGGCCGGGAGCGCGGCGGCCGGCTTCCTCGCCGACGGCCTGAGCTTCCTGGTCTCGGCGGCCCTGCTCCTGCGCATCCGGACCCCGGAGGCGCCACCGGGCGGCGAGGAGCGGACGGCGAAGGAAAGGTCGTTGACGGCGGAGATCCGCGAGGGGGTGGCCTTCCTCACCCAGGACCCGTTCCTGCGCACGATCCTGCTCTGCGACGCGGCGATGAACCTGTTCCTGGGCGGCGCGCAGTCCCTGTCGATCCTGTTCCTGAGCCGGACGGTGGGCGTGCCGGGCGCGCTGATCGGTGTGCTGATCGCGCTGGCCGGGCTGGGCGGAGTCCTCGGCGCGGTGGTCTCACCGCGCCTGGCCCGCCGGTTCGGAACGGCCCGGGCGGTCCTGCTGTGCGCGTTCTGCGCGGGCCCGTTCGGCCTCCTGATCCCGCTCACCACGGACGGCGTGGGCCTGCTGGCCTTCCTCGTCGGGGAATTCACCCTGATGACCGGAGTGGTGGCCGGCAACGTCGTCATCGTGAGCTTCCGCCAGGCCTACTGCCCCCCGGACATGCTCGGCCGGGTCGGCTCCACCATCCGCTTCGTGATGTACGGCACGATCCCCCTCGGCAGCCTCCTGGGCGGCGCCCTGGGCACCCTCCTGGGCGAACGCGACGCCCTGTGGCTCCTCTACACCGGCAACGCCCTGTCCGCCCTCCTCCTCCTGACCGGCCCCCTCCGCAGGTCCCCCGACCTCCCCCCACCCCCGGAAACACCCGCAAAGGAGCCCCACCCCACCCACTGACACCCCGCCCGCCGGAGGCCACCCACCCCCGGCGGCCACCCCCGTCACCACGACCCCGCAGATCAGCCCTCGCCGCGAACGGTCGACGGGGCGCCACCTGAGCGGTCGGCTGGGGCTCACGTCACGCTTCGCCGCCCGGACCCCGAGGCTTCAGGAACGTCTCTTGCGGAAGACGAGTAGCTGCAGCCCCGGCGGGGTCTTGATCGTCGATTGGTACGCCATGCCGGCCGCGCTCGCGAGCTCGCGGAGCTGGGCCGCGGTCCGTTCCTTCCCGCCGAGGAACAGGAACATACGCAGGTCCATGGCGGTGATGGCCCGGGGGTCGGCGTGGTCCACGAGCCGCTCCACGACAACGAAGGTGGAGTCCTCTCGGCCGGCTTCGGCGCACCGGCTCAGAAGGGCGGCTGCCTGTTCGTCGTTCCAGTTGTGGACGACGTTGACGAGCGTATACACGTCCGCACCGTCCGGCAGGGGGTCGAAGAAGCTGCCGGCCACTGGTGTGAACCGATCGCCGAATCCGGCGGCCGTGATACGGGCGGTGGCGGCCGCCACCGCCCCGGGGAGGTCCACGAGCACGGTGCGCAGGGTGCTGTGGGTGCGCATGAGGGCTTCTACGAGAACTCCCGTGCCGCCACCCACGTCGACCATGCGCCTGGCCTGGTCCCATGGATACGCAGCCAGTAGGTCCGAGACGTAGCTCTCGGCGTGCGTGTGGCGCAGGCCGTCGAAGGCCGGGCCGCTGGATTGGAGGGCGAGGTCCTCGTAGAAGGGCCGCCCGTGCAGCCTGGGGTAGGAGGGCTCACCGCTGCGCAGCGCGCCGAGGAGGTCTCCGACTGCGGCGTCCATGCGCGCCCCGGCTCCTGAGGCATCGAGCCATTCGCGCAGGCCCGAGGGGTGCCCGTTCAGGAGGGTGAGGGACAGTGGGGTGAGCGCGTAGGTTCCCGGGCGAGGCTCGGCGAACACGCCCCGGCATGCGAGGAACCGAAGAACGCGACGGAGCAGGTCCGGGTCGGTGCCCGTCCGCTCGGCCAGCGACAGGACGTCGTCGTGGCCTGCGGCTATGTGGTCGGCCATCCGCAGAGTGGCGGCAGCGCGGAGCGCGATGGGGGCGAGTCCGCTCGCTGCCTCGGCGAACTCAAGGTCGGCGGTCACTTCTGCACTCCCGAGAAGTCGGTGTGGTCGTCGTCCGTGATCTGGGTGCCCAGCAAGAGCCGGTAGTGCTCGCTGGCGCGCACCAGTTCGTGGTGGCTGCCTCTTGCGACCACCTCTCCTTCGTCGACGACGAGGATGTGGTCGGCATCGCGCACGGTCGAGAGGCGGTGGGCGACGATCAGCACGGTGACGCAGTCTTCGTGGAGGCGGCGCAGTCCGTCCATCACCGTCTTTTCATTCTCCGCATCGAGGCTGGACGTCGGCTCGTCGAGAAGCAGAAGGGCGGGCCGGGTCAGCAGGGCCCGCGCGATCGCCAGGCGTTGACGCTCGCCGCCGGACAGCTGCGACCCGTGCTCACCCACCTGGGTGTCAACGCCGTCGGGCAGGGTCTCAACCCAGTCGTGGAGGTTGACCTGGCGGAGCACCCTGTCTATTTCGGCCGCATCCGAGGGCCGGCCCATGCAAAGGTTCTCCCGGATCGTTCCGTGGAGTACCGGGGCACTCTGCTCGACAAGCGACACGAGCTGACGGCATTGGACGCGGGTCAAGGAGGCTGCGTCGTGGCCGAGATAGCTGATGGTGCCACTCGTCGGCTCATAGAACCGGCAGATCAGGGAGAGGATCGTCGACTTGCCGGATCCGGAGGTGCCGACCAACGCCGTCCTCGACCCGCGGGCAAGTTCGAAGCTGACTCCGCTCAGGGCGGGTCTGCCGTCATAGGAGAAGCGAACGTCGGCGAAGGAGAGCGCCGGTGCGCCCGGAACGGCTGCCGCGATCGCGCCGGACGTGCTGTCGTCGGACTCGGTGGGCAGATCCAGTGCCTCCTGCACGCGCTGAAGTGCTCCCATGGCCCGCTTGAGCGTGGTGAGGCCTTCCAGCAGGTTGCCAAGAGGCATCACCAGGTAGGTGGCGTACAGCAGTACTGCGACCAAGTCGCCGAGTTCGAGACGCCCGGAGGCGACGCGCATGCCACCGACCACGAGAGCGAGGAGGAAGGAGCCGGACGCGGCGAGCTGGATCGCGGGCTGGGCGGTGGCTGCCAGGCGCGCGCCCCTGACCCCTGCATCGAAAGCCGCATCGGCCGAGGCCAGGAGCCGGTCCGTCTCCGGCTGCTCCGCCTGGTGGATGCGGATGGTCCGGATCGCTGACAGGGTCCTTTCGAGATCCGCGGTCAGCACACCCACTGCGGTCCGAGACTGCTCGGCCGCTTCCCGAATGCGGTTCAGTACGACTGTCACACCCAGCGCAGCGACAGCGAAGACACCCAGAACGACCAGGAACAGGACGGGGTCGATGGCAATCATGAGCGCCGTCGCACCCGTGACGGTGAGAGCTCCCACCGCGATCTCCACCAGACCACGGGTGACGCTGTCACGCAGTGCCAGAGTGTCACCGGTGGTCCGGGAGATCAGATCTCCGCCGCGATGGGTGTGGAGTACGGGCAACTGCACGCGAATGAGCCGCCGGACGAGCAGCTGCCGCAGCCCGCGGACAACGCTCTCGCCGGTGCGTTCGAGGAGGTAGCGGCCGGCCGTGTCGATCAGCGTCTGCGCCACGAAGAGCAAGGTGAGGGTCAGCACAAGCCCGGCGATGGGCTCGGACGTGCGGACGCGGTCGATAATCCGGCCGGCGAGCACCGGCTGCGCGAGACCGAGCGCGGAGGCGGCGATCACCAGAGTGACCGCGCCGACGACGAGACCCCGGTGCGGCCGGAGCAGGCGAAGGAGTGCCGCGAGCCCCACGGGCGCGGCCGTGTCCCGACTAGGAGACATCAGCAGCCCCCACATGCATGAGTACCCCGTAGGCCGTCGGCGTCCCCGGCTCGGCGACGACCCTTCCATCCGCTTCGAGCCAGGCATGTGCCGCGAAGGGCGGCGTCCGGCGGACACCGACGTTCCAGTCCGGCCACCTGCCCTCAGCCCGGCACAGGAGCGCCACCGCGATCGAGCGGGGGAGGCATCCCTGCCACCCGGCACAGCGGGGGCTGGCCGCGGCTACAGCACGGTAGTGGGCCTCCACCGTCTCGTACTCCGCCTGCCGGGCTCCGCCCGCCGCCCCCCGCATAACGGAGCGGATCCGATGCGGGGGCATGCGCGCCAGGAGCAACCCGGCCAGGACGGCGATCCTTACCTTCGCCCGCCGCCACAAGCCGCCCGGCTCTCGGGCGGGCATGGTCATTCCGGCGCTCACGGCTGGACCAGCTCCGCCTCACGCAGCTGGGCGATGAGCGCTGCGACATCGGAGGCCGCCTGTTCCTCGCCGATGTCGTACTCGGCCACGAGCTTCCTCGCGACGTGCGCCGCGTCGTGCTGCTCGATCAGGCCAGTCACCACTTCCGTGCCCGTGGGATTCAGCTGGAAGTAGACGCCGGTGCGCTCGTCGAGCAAGACCGATCCGTATTCGGTGGGCACCATCGAGATGTGGTCGTACAGCTTGAAACCCATGAGCGTCTCCTGTCTGTGCTATTCGTGTTCCAGGCTGCGGAGCCACAGCTCGCAGGCCACGGTGGTGAGCAGTGCACCGTCGTCCAGTTCGGCGGAGGCCGGGCGCGCGCACAGGCATGCCAGACGCTGCCCGTCGCGTGGCGGCGTACATCGGCCCGTACGGCTGTGCGTGCGAGCCGCGGGCGTGTTCGTCTCCGATGCAGGCTGCGACGGCGGCGTTCGTGACGAGCTGACCGTGGACGCTGAGCCGGTCCAGAGCGTGCTCGCTCATCTTGGGCTCGATCCGGTCCGCCTGGGCCGCCGCGAGGAGGAAGCCCTGCTTGGTGCGCCCATCACGGAGATTGACCCACGCGGTCGTGGCGGCGAGATGGGCGTCGCGCAGTTCGTCCCTGCCTTGGA
Source organism: Streptomyces sp. NPDC030809 (assembly GCF_055572195.1). NCBI lineage: Bacteria > Bacillati > Actinomycetota > Actinomycetes > Kitasatosporales > Streptomycetaceae > Streptomyces > Streptomyces sp. NPDC030809. Next base: position 155,870 of record NZ_JBVIDV010000009.1, on the reverse strand, counting down.
CGGCGATCTGCCGTCCGTATGTCAACGCCGCGTATGCCAGGTCTCGCGAGTCGATCACGTTGGCGGCCACGCCCGCGGTCTGGAAGGTGTCGATACGGACGCCGGCGGCGTCGAACCGGGCGCGGGCTTCTGGAAGGAGCCGCCCGAGGAGGGTACCGAGCTCAGCGTACCGCCCTTCCCAGTAGGCAGCGTCCGCGCGACGAACGACCGCTCGAAGTTCTTGACGCTTCCCGGCTCGACCTCGGCGGGGATGCCGATGGCAGCGTCGTGGGTCGCCGCGGAGACCAGACGCAGCGCGGCCCTCTCGTCGCGGTCCAAGGACCGGCGGGGCGCCTGCTGCCCGAGGAGCACGGCGATGTCCGTACCGAGCGCGTCGGCGATCGACAGCAGTGACGGCAGGGAACCCGTCCCGCCGCCTTCGAGCTTGCGGACGACGCCGACGGACACACCGGCGGCCTCCGCTAACTGCTCCTGCGTCATGGCACTGCGCAACGCCTTCAAGCGCTCAGAGGTGGTGTACTCCGACCACTGCATGCTCCAGAACCTCCGCGCGATGGGCCCCACACGGACAGTACTCACAGAAGCGGTGCGGTGGACCGCCTTCGGCCAGGCGGCAGTTGACGCTCAGACCGTGAGCACAGCCGTGACGCCGAGAAGGGCCTCCAGCTCGGCGACCGCCCTGTCCTCGTCAGTGGCGTGAACAGTCGTGATGCCCAGCTCGGCAGCGGGCGGGAGGTTCACCTCATGGTCGTCCACGAACACGCACTGCTCGGCAGGCAACCCGATCCGCGCCAGGGCCAACCGGTAGATTGCCGGGTCCGGCTTCGCCAACCCCTCCAGTTCGGACACGACGTGCACGTCGAGGAGGTCCCAGACCCCCACGTGCTCGTACGGGTTGAACGGGTCGAGCCCGAAGCTGTTCGACAGCAGCGCGAGCCGATGCCCGGCAGCGAGCGCGGCCCGGGCAAGCGCGATCATCCGACGCGCCGGAGGCACCTCGGCCCAGGCCCGCCCCATCAGGTTCACGGGGTCCACGTGCTCGCCCAGCAGAGCTGCTGTTCCTTCATTCCACTCGGCCTGCCCGATCTCCCCGATCTCCAGCGCCGCGTACAGCCGCCGACCTTCGGGGTGATCGTTGAGGGTGGCACGCCACGCGCCTGGCTCCAGTCCTTCGGACACGCACCAGGCCCGATGAACCTCGATGGGGCTGGCGGTCAGCACCCCCACGAAATCCAGGATCAGTCCCAGTTGCTCATACCCGTCAACCCTGTTTCCGCGGACCATCCGGTGTTCGCCCCTTCCGGGATCGGTCTCGCACGGCGACGCTACCGTGCAACCGCCAACCGGAACATACGGGCAGAAGTCGACCACAGCGTACGACCTGATGGCGGGAAGTACCTGGCCCAACGCACCAGCAACTCCAGCGCGAGCGGGAGTCGGAGTACCGCCAGACCCAACCTCGGTCGTCATCCGGTCAAACGGAGCGCAGTGCCGGCTTACTGACGCCAAAGCCTCAGATAACGGCGGAGACCAGCCGTTCGTCGCGGCCGCTGCTCTCCCCTGTCATGGACGACCAGCAAACGGAGGTCTCGGTCCCGGTTTTGATCGATTTCTGCCGCCGAGTAGCGGCGGCTCCAGTGGACGCGACCGTCGCGGATCCAGTAGTGAGACTGGCACGGGAGGGACCAGTTGCCGATCGATGGGGTGAGGGAAACATTCTCGCCGTCGTAGGTGAGGGACCACTGGGCCGGGGAGAGCGGTGTGACGACTTCGTGCCCGCATCCGCAGCAGCACAAGTGGCCACAGGTGCGGTAGGGGATCGAGATGTAGAGCACCCCTGCGTCCATGGCCTGGGGAAAGGTCTCGGTGAAGACCGGGCTCAGGGTGTCTTGCGGAGTCACGGCCGGTCCTCGTTGGCGATCTCGTTGGTGATCAGCGAGTACGTGGTGTGGGCCTCGTCGGTGGCGTCGGCGTAGATGCCGAGGGCGCGTTTCCAGCGGATGACGGCCAGGATGGCGTTGAGCGCGTTGAGGTCCGAGGTCTGGATGTTGCTTGCGTAGGCGTCGCGTTCGGGCGCGGGCTTGGGGATACGTCGGCGGGCGGCTTCTCGGCGACCGGGGAGGCTGGTGGTGATGCGGAGCAGTCCGCTGAGGCGGCCGTCGATCTCTTCGATGCCCATGCCGACATCGATGAATGGCACGTCGTGCGCTTCGATCCAGTTGATGATGGCCGGTTTGCTGGCCGCGTCGTCGGAGGCGAGGAACACGAACGTCGCCCCTTCGAGGAGGTCGAGGTTGCACTCGTCGAGGTACTGCACGCAGCCGGTCACACTGCGGTGCATGTTGGCGTAGACCGAGGCGAGATAGGTGGCCTTGGGCGGACGGGCGCGGAGGATGTCGAGGGTGGGGGCCCCGGGTGCGCGGAAGGCGTTGTGGTTGTCGAAGGTGTCGCCGTCGATGAGGAGGATCGAGTCGACCTCGGTCTTGGCGACCTGGTCGAGGATGTAGCTTCCGCTGCCGCCGAGGCCGACGATGACGATGCGCTCTCCTCGGAATCGGCGGTTGATGGCGGTGATGCCGGCGCGGGAGGTGGCGGTGTCGCGGTAGGCGAAGGGGCTATCGTCGTCGATCTCCTGCCACGCGGCGCCGGGGGTGGGCGTGGCTGAGGGGTCGAGGGCGTAGGCGTGGTCGGCGATGATCCGCGCGTATGCGGTGATCTTCGTGTACTGGTCGGGGTAGCCGTTGGGGGTGGGCTTGCTGGAGAGCATGAAGTTCGCCTGCATGTCCTCGGCGATCACCCGGGTCTCCGGGTTGGCGAGGGTCAGGGGGCGGCCGTGCTCGGTGCACGGGGTGGAGCCGCCGAACCAGATGCGGTGGTCGGTGTCGGAGACGACTCGGTCTCCGCTGACGGTCACGGGGTAGGCGAGGAAGCCGTACTCGACGGTGCGGTTCTCGGTGACGTACGGGATGCGCTGGACGACGATGTGGCCAGCGCGCACGACGACGTCGTAGCCGTCGTCGAGGAGGCGGGACAGGTCGGGGTCACGAGCGAGAAGTGCGATAGACATCGAAAACCATCCCCTCCTTCACGCGGACGCTGTGGCCGGCCGTGAGGCTTCCCGCTCCGTGTCCGTCGTGTCCGCGGCTGTAGCGGACGGTGTAGGTGTCCTGGTCGTTCGGCGGCTGGCCGGGGTAGGCGAGGTCGACAACCTGCTCGTAGGTGATGGCCTTCGCCTCCCAGGTGTGGGGGCGGGCGTTGACGATGATCGTGACGGGCTTGGGCCCGTGGCTGTCCTGGGACATGGGGTCCTCCTGAAGTGGGGAGCGCGTGTTCGGAATGGTGAGTGCCGGGGGTGTCAGGCGTGCCGCCGCAGGGGGCGGCACGTCGGGCGGCGGTTTCGCGATGGCGGGTCAGCGCCGGGGAAGAGCGAGGAGGTTGTTGGTCCACACGCCGTCGGCGTGGGTCCGCAGGTACTTCTCGCCTCGGGCGGGCGTCACGACGGCGACTTCCGTGCGGTGGCCGGCTGCGTCGCTGGTGTATGCCTTGCCGGCCTGGTTCTCGATCCAGTCGACGATCTGCGCCCGGGTGCTGCTGCTTGCCTCGCCGGACGTCTGGTTGGTCCACCACAGGTGGGTGATGTGCTCGTGCGTGGTGCCGCCGACCGTCAGGCGTACCGCGGTGATCTGAATGGCCACGTTGCTGTTCCTGCTGTTCCTGCCGGCGACGTTCCGACGGGTTCCCGCAGCCGGCGCCGGGTTCCTTGGGCACCCTGGGTGGGGTGCTTCGCCTGGGACGGACGACGTAACTCGCGGGTAGGAAGACGCGTGCGGTTCGCGGGGCCGGCCGGGCGTCAGGAGCAGTCGAAGCAGCGGTCGCTGTTCGGGGGGAACATCGCGGGCGGGTGCACGATGAAGCAGCCGGGGCAGGCGCGGCCCGGGACACGGGGCGGGCAGGCGCAGCGGCCGCAGTCGGGGCACTGAGGAACGCGGCAGCTTGGGCAGGCGGGTTCGAAGGAGCGGTACTCCTCGTCGCAGTTCGCGCAGATGTAGTTGCGCGACTGGGGGCCGCTGCCTGCGGTGGGCGGAGTGAAGGCGCGCCAGGGGGCGGAGTCGGTGACGAGGACGGCGACGATGTAGCCGTCCATGGGGGCGGTGTCAGTGTGCAGTTCGCGTCCGAGGATGCCGTCGCGGTAGCGGACCTGGGTTCGCCCTTGTGCGCGGCCGGATCCGGTCAGGGCACGGTCGATGACGGGGATGCCACCTTGGAAGCTGCCACGTCGCAGGGGGCGCTCTCCGTGCGAGGCGGAGAAGGCGAGGTGTCCAGTGGGATCGAGGAGGAGAACGTGACCAGGAGCCGGGAGGTGCTGGGCTGCTCGCACGCAGACAGCCATGCGGGAGGCGTTGCTCGCCCGCCACAAGTGGGTGATCGCCAAGGCGGTGGGGCCTTTGACGTCCAGGTGATGACCGACGAGGTGCGCGGGGAGCAGGATCTCGGCGGCGAACGCGTCGCAGGCGGCATCTTCGAGGAGGACGCCGCCGTCGGGTTCCCGGCTGAAGGGCTCCATAAGGTCAAAGCTGCTCTTCTGCAGGTGGTGACCGAGTTCGTGCAGAGCGGTGAAGTCCCGCCGTGCCTGACTGGCGGACATGGCGACCGACAGACGCGGCGGCGGGCCGTAGTCGTATGCTCCGGCGACGCTACAGCCTTGTGCCGCCTGGCCCTCGGGAACGTCTTTGACGGCGAGCTCGGGCCAGGTCCGCAGTTCCGCGAGGGCGCCTTGTGTCAGGCGTTCGAGGGCACCGGGGCGAGCCGCTTCGACTTCCTTGATCATGGCGGCGGCCTGAGTGCGGGCTGCGCCGGCGAGCACGTAATTGACCACGCGAGGTGCCCCTTTTCCTCTATTTGTCCAGGATGAGTTCGAAGTAGCGGTCCGTGCGGGCAGTCCAGTTCGGCTGGGCGCGGTCATCGTCGCGTGCCGCGAGCGTGAAGATGCCGTAGGCGGCGCGCAGTCGGCCGTCGCGTTCAGTCTCGTCGTACTGAGCGGCGAGCTTCTTGATCTGCGTGCGGCGCAGGGGGCGGTTCAGCTCGTGCACGACGACAGGTGGCAAGGCGGGGTTGGCCGCGAGCAGGTACCCGGCCGGCTGGCCGAGGCGCTCGGCGAGTGCGGCGGCTTGGTCGGCGGTGAGGGCCTGCTGTCCTCTCCATACGGCGAGCGCCTGGGGCGGCAGCAGATTCAATGCGGCCGCGAGCTGCGGGGCGGTGATGGCGTGGGCACGAAAAAGCTGGGAAAGGCCTCCCACCCCTTGGGGAGCCCACTGTGCCGAGGCCAAGGCCTCAAGGCGGTCGGCGAGGACTGCGCGGTACTCGTCGGCCGCCGCGGACGGCAAAGCGCCGCTGCCCCGCTTGGTGCCTGCGATGGCATCGGCAAGTGTGCGGGAGGTGAGGATGTCAGGGCGGCTGGTCAGCTCGCCGACCTGCCGGTCCAGCACGCACCACGGAAGCGTCGTCTCCAAGCCCCACCACAATGCCAGCGGCTGTTCCAGGGTGGTCGCCTGAGCGGGCAGAAGCAGGGTGTCGCTGTCAACGTACCGTTCGAAGGAGGTCGGCACTGCACGCACGGTGTCATCGTCACCGATCGTTGTGATCAGCAGCAGCTGGATGGTGTCCTCCCATGCCGCACGCCAGATCTGGCCCGGACGTGGGTCCTGAGGTGGTGCGGTGGCCACCCGGTGGACGGCGTCGGGCACTTTCAATCCCGCCGCGGCGGCTACCAGCCTCTGGTAGGCAGTGGTGTGGACAGAGCTCATGCCGTCTCCCCCGTCTCCTCGGCTGTGGTCCATCAGCGCATTCTCTTCTCACTGGATCCAGACGACGTAACTGGGACGGTTCACGATGGACCGTCGCCGCAGCGCCGCAGCAGTGCGGTCATGACTGCCTGCGGGTCACTGTCCACGGATAGGGCGTCACGGAGCAGAGTTTTGAGATTGGACAGGACCATGGCCGCATGGCCTTGCCGGATCTCCAGCAGCTGCGCCGCGTGATGGGCGTCCTTGTCGAGGTACGGGAGCAGCAGGCGCTCATTGGGTGAGAGGCGCTGCCAGATGTCCTCGGCCACTGCGTCGACCCCGGTCGGGTCCGGTGCGGTGGTGGCCGCCTGCCGTTCGACGATTTCGGCGACGGTGCCTTCGTCGGCGTACAGCGGGGTGAAGCGGGCCGGTGCCAGGAGCTCGAACCGGGCCTCGAGGACCTTGGCGAGGTCCTCCTCCCGCACCGCGCCCTGTGCATGCTGCAGCACGCACAGCAGGATGGTCTTGAGGGCATGGACCGTCTGCTTGGGTGTGGGGCCAGCATGGTTCCAGCGGGTGATGCCGACCCCTGTCACCCGCGCGGCCCGGGCGATGAGATCGTCCAGCTCTCCCTGCCATACAGCTCCATCGGCATGGTCGGCCAGCGCCCAGCGGGGCGGGGAGCCCTTGGTTTTCCGGTAGGCCAGGTCCTCGCTCATCAGCCGGGCGATACGGCGCCGAAGCTTGCCCCGCGGCGTCTTCTTCGCCTCGTCGATGAAGTAGTGCTTGATCGTCGCGAGATACACACGTTCCAGCGAAGCATCGTCCGTGGCGAGCGCGAAGCAGCTTGTGACGAACTTCTGTCCTTTCCCTTCGCGGGTCAGCATCGCCAGGACCACCTCATAGGCAGCGTCATCGCTCCACTCCGCGTGCCCCTCGGGCGGTGGAAAGCCGTAGGAGCGGCGAACCTGGTGGACCAGTCGCCGCAGCATGTCGAACGAGACCGGCCCCAGCTCGCCCGTCCGTGTCAGCTCCTCGAAAGCCCCGCCTGTCACGAGCCACCCCCGATCCCTTACCCCCGCCCCGGCGCCTGCAGCCACGGGGCTTCCAGTCTGCATACATCAGCATCTCCCTCCGCGGCATGCGACACACGCATATTCCCCTCGTCGCGCAGAAGGGCCCACCCGCTATCCGGACAAGGAGGTGTCACGTTCTCTACGCGGCGGCACGGACGGCGGCAGAGACGCGGTGCAGTTCGAGCAAGCAGCGTCCGATCCCGAGGGCGAACCCGAAGCCCTCTACAGAGGTCACAACATCAGCGCCCTACCGTGCGTTTGGTGTCGACTCGTACGAAGGCAAGGGTGCCGGTGAATCCGGTTCCATACGGCCGGTGACGGGGCGTGACGTCGCCAATAGCTTGAGCGAGATCAACGTTGTCGATGGGTCGATTCGCTTCGCGGGCGGGTCGTCCATGCCTTGTGCGCCCCTGCACACTTGCGTGCTCCGGCTGCCGCAACCGTACCTTCGCGGGGTTCTTGAAGTGCCCGTGCGAGCCGTAGGAGACTCATTGAAGCCGGCCAAGAAGGTACTCCTCGACCTCGACGCATCGTCGAACGTGTCCATCCGATCCAACGAAGAACTGCTCGGCAAGGTGCAGTCCGCGATCGCTGCGGACGACAAGGCGCGCAAGAAGAGGGAGGCCGAGCCGCTCCGCCGCAAACCGGTCCTGTCCGGGATCCCGGGCAACGAGCTCGACCGCCGGGTGCGAGTCTCCATGTGGGACGTGCTGCACACGCTCGGCCGGGCCACGACGCTGTCCTGGAAGGGGGCAGGGCGTGGCCTCGCGGAGCACTGGGGAGCCCTGAAGTACAGCCAGGCGTTGACGGGCGGCCCTGACTCGTTTCTCGGGCTCTCGACCGAAGGGCGGAAGATCGCCGAACGGTACAAGACCATCCAGTCGCACGAGCTCGGCATGGCCTTCGGGCTCACGCTCGCCAAGCAGGTGCTCGGGCGGCGGTTCCCCGAGCACTCCGTGAGCATCGTCCCGGCCGACACAGTCTTGCGCGCCGGGTGGGCCCTCACGAGCAGGGAGAAGGGCAACAAAATCGGGTACGGGTACCGGCCGCAGTACTTCGCGGAGGTCTGGCGCCCTGGGGAGCCGTCCCTCGTAATCCCCATCGCGACCAAGGGCAACCACAGCAACGCGGCGATATCGGCCGGCCAGCTGGCGTCCGCGTCTGTGCACGCCGAGGCCGTGCACATCGGCGCGTGGAACGAGACCCCGAGCCTGCTGTTCAGCACGGAACTTCCTGCGGACGGCACCGTGACCGTCCACGCGCTGCAGGCTCCCGGCCGTGACGGCTGGCTCGCCAACCCCTCTGGCGAAAGCAAAGCCGACCTGGACACCGCCCCATCGGAGGAGAATCCCTTTCCGGGGATCCAGCCGCCCCATGTGGGAGGGGTGGCCCGCGAGCCAGTTCCCGGCTGCCACGTGACCCCCGAGTACTTCAAGTGGTTTCAGCAGGTCCTCGGACATGCAGCGGCGGCCGGGCTCATGGCCTTCACCGGCTCCGGTCAGGGCACTTCCCGCTATCTCACCAAGCGGCAGGGCAACGAACGGTTCGAAGACTTCGAACACGCTGCCGCCGGCAGTGTCCAGGACATCAGCCACCGCCTCCTCGGGCACACTTACGCCGGCACCGACCATGTGTTCCGGCTGAACGGGCCGCGCGTCGAAGCGTTCTCCGGCGTGGACAAGGAGCTCTTCGACCTCCTTACCGAAGGGGAGGTCGAAGAGTACCGCCTCCGCGTACACGCGGCCCGGCACACTCGTCCCCAACTCGCCTGGGACAAGAAGTGGGGCGGCCCCGTATCCATCCACGCCGACGGATCCGTCCTCGCCATCCGCCTACTGCCCGGTCAGCGCGTGAAGCGCAGCTAGCGGACCGTCCCGAAAACGCCGGAAGATCGAGCGCGTGACCTGCGAATGCCGACAAAGACCCAGGTCACGCACCCTAACTCACGGATCACACCGAGTGCCTTCTAAGCACTTGACGGGGAGAGCGCGGGCGGCAACCAACACGGGACCGTACTTGGAACCGCTTTCCCCCGGCGCAAGGCTGGAGGGACACGTGCACCAGGGGCGGGCAGGCTCATGCCCGCGTTCAGCGCCTGACAGGCCACAGACGTCCCTCGCTCGGCCAGCTATCACCCAGCGCAGTGGTGATGCCCGGAGAGGAGGTCAGCTCGCACAGCTGCCGGCCGTGCCCCAGCGAAGGAAGTCCGTGGTTCCAGCACCGTCGAGGACTGCCACCGCGTATTGGGCGTAGCCCCATCCCTGCCCCGCGCGAGATTCCGCGAGAACAGTCTGGCAGGCCACGCCAGCGGCGGCCTCTGCCCACTCCTCTCGCGTGCTCTGGTCCCACTCGGGCTTCGTGGCCCACACGTACATCACGCCTTGGTGCGGAGCGAAGCCGATGCTGGTGTTCTCGTCGCTGATGTAGCGGGGGTCTTCGAACAGACGGGAGTTGGCGTTCCAGTCGACAAAGAGCTGGTGGACCGCCTCGGTTGCCACTCTGATTTCGCGCTTGTCGACGCTGGGAATCTGGGCCGCGGCCAGTCCTTCTTCGGTGGGGTGCCAGCTCGGCTCCTGCCCGGGGTCGGCGGCGGTGCGGTCGATGGTCTGCGTGATGCAGCCGGTGTTGACGCGGAAGTCGTCCTCCCACACGATCGCCGGCGCCGTGGACGTGGTGTTGTCGACCAGGACGTACTCGTCATACGGAAGGGACTTGTAGATGCCCTCCATCATGCGCAAGGTGAGGCAGGCGTTCTTGGCCACTCCCTGCACGACGCGTGACTCCATGGCCGGACCGCTGATGGCTATGTAGAGCTCTCTCCGGGCCGGGGCGTAGCCCACGTCGTACTGCCCGCTGTAGTTGTACTCCTCGCCCATGCTGTAGCTGAGGTCGTGTCCGAGTGCGGCCTCGGTCTCGATCTCCGCCTCCCCCTTGGCTCGACGAGCCGCACGCCACGTGGCGATCGTCGCCTCGTCCGCGTTCGCAGGAGTAGGGGATGACACGGCTTCCACCACAGCCTGGGAGCTTGCTGCGGGTGAAGCGGAAGCCGGCATGGTGGCGGTCTGGCTGGGGGATGCGCTGGCAGGAGGGCGGGAACTCGTCGAAGTCGTCTCCGTTTTGTCGGGCTGCAGGGCCAGCGCTCCACCCGCCAGGCCACCTATAACAGTGCCCACCACCGCCGCGATGCCGACGAGTCGTCTGCTGGAACGGGCAGGACGTATCCAGTTCGGGTCGTCCAGAGTGGGAACAGCCCACTGGGCAGCGACGAGATCGCCCACCAGTGTCGGTTCCGCACCCGTCGGCGCGACCTGTGTGGCCTGTGCTGCGAGGAGGACAGCACATGTCTCGGCAGCGTCCCACGCGGTGACTCGGTCCCCCGGCTCCTTGGCAAGAGCGCTGCTCACGATGGCGTGGAGTTCGCCAGGAAGGCCACGCAGATCAGGATCCTCGGACATGACCCGGTAGGCGACCGCGTCGGGGGCTCCGCCGCCGAAGGGCGCGCGACCGGTGGCTGCGAAGGCTATGAGGGCGCCCCAGACGAACATGTCGCTCTCGGGACCCGCTGTACCGGTGCGGTAGTGCTCGGGGCTGATCCATCCTGGGGTTCCGGTCAGAATGCCGGTGTGCGTCACGGATGTGCCGTCGGCGGCATGAGCGATGCCGAAGTCCAGGACTCGGGGACCGACCGGGGTCAGGATGACGTTCTGAGGCTTGACGTCCCTGTGGACGACACCCGCGGCGTGAATGGCCGCGAGGGCCTGGGCTGTGCCCGTAGCGAAGGCGTAGAGGGTTCCACCGGCCAGCGGCCCGTGCGCGGCGATGTACCGATCGAGGGTGAGCCCTGGGGCATAGGCAGTGGCCAGCCACGGTGACGGTGCTTCGGCGTCAGCCGCGACCAGGGGTATGAGGCAGGGGCCCTGGACACGGGCGGAGAGCTGGACTTCTCGGCGGAAGCGCGCCCGGAACTCCGCGTCGTCCGCCTGCGCAGGGTGGACGACCTTGACCGCGACCCGCAGACCGGCGGCGTCGAGGCCGGCGAACACCGTGCCCATGCCCCCTGACCCGAGGCGCCCGATGATCCGGTAGGGGCCGACGCGCTTGGGGTCACCGGGGTGGGCAGCCAGCACCCGCCCACCAGAACGAGCAATGCTCACCGGGCTTCCGATCTCCTTCAGGCGTGCCGCAGGCCAAAGGCCGGACGCATGCCGGTACCTGAGAGCTGGATGTTAGCCGCGCGTCGAGGCGATAGGCACTGCCTTCTCAGGCAATGGTCGGCAACGCTTCCTCATCGAGCGCACAAGAGCGAAACGGAGCCGACGAGCCTCGCTTGCCGTGCTCCGTCGCCTTCGCCGCAGCGCGTCTGTTCATTGGTGCGCGCCGCGGCCTGGCCCTCCCCGACAATCGACGGACACCCCATCAGAACGAGCGTCAAATGAGCGTCACGGGCGTCATCTCAGCGTCAAGATATCGCCCGCAGCGCCCGCACGGCACCTACCGCGCACCCGCGAAACCCCAGGTCAGGCGTCCTTCTTCACCGGCTCCAGGATCGCCACGCACTCCACGTGGTGCGTCATCGGGAAGAGGTCGAAGGCCCGGAGGGTGCGGGGCTTGTAGCCGGACTCGCGGAAGTAGGCCAGGTCGCGGGCCAGGGCGGCCGGGTCGCAGGCCACGTAGGCGATGCGGCGGGCGTTCAGGGAGGCCAGGTGGCGGACCGTCTGCTTGCCGGCGCCGGCGCGCGGCGGGTCCAGGACGATCAGGTCGCACTCGGTGATGCGGGTGCGGGGCAGGACCTGCTCGACCTTGCCCTGTTCGATGCGGACCCGCGGGAAGTCGGCCAGGTTGTGGCGGGCGTCCTCGACCGCGCGCTTGCCGGCCTCGATGCCGAGGACGGCGCCGGTCTCGCCGAGGCGCTCGGCCAGGGCGCCGGCGAAGATGCCGACCCCGCAGTAGAGGTCGAGGGCCATCTCGCCCTTGCGCGGCATCAGGCCCTGCATGACGGCGCGGATCAGGGTGTCCGCGGCCTGCGGGTGGACCTGCCAGAAGCCGCCCATGCCCACGCGGTAGGTGCGGCCGTCGGCGCGCTCGCGCACGAAGGGGCGGCCGTGGACGCGGTGGACCCCGCCGTCCTTCTCCTCGACGCGCAGCACCGAGACCGGCTTGTCGAGCTCCACGAGCGGGAGCCGGCCGCCGGGGCGCGGGGTCAGGACGACCTGGCGGTCGCCGGAGCCGGAGGCGGCGATGGCCTCGACGGTGGCCATGGCCGGCCACTCGCGCTTCTCGATGCCGAGTTCGGTGACGCCGGGGGCGGCGATCATGCAGTGGTCGACGACCTCGACCTCGTGGGAGCGGTGCCTGCGCAGGCCCGCCCGGCCGTCCTCGTCGATGGCGAACTGGACGCGGGTGCGCCAGGCCGGGACCTCGCCCGCGGGCAGCTTGTCGCCCTCGGCCGGCACGACGGTGCCGTCCCAGCCGGCCTCCTCGGGGGTGAGCCCGGCCAGGCGGCGCAGCTGCTCCGCGATGACCTCGCCCTTGAGGCGGCGCTGGGCGCCGGGCTTGGCGTGCTGCCAGTCGCAGCCGCCGCACTTGCCGGGGCCGGCGTACGGGCAGGGGGCCTCGACCCGGTCCTTGGAGGCTTCGAGGACGGTGATCGCGTCGGCGCGCAGGAAGCGGGAGTCCTCCTCGCCCTCGGTGACCTTGGCGACCACCTTCTCGCCGGGGAGGGCGTGGCGGACGAACAGGACCCGGCCGTCGGCGGTGCGGGCGATGCAGTGGCCGCCGTGCGCGACGGGGCCGACCTCGACCTCGTACTCCTCCCCGACCAGGGACTGCTTCTCGTTCTGCGTGGCCATGGCGGGGAGACTCCAGGGGAGGTGAGGGGGGTGAAGACGAACGGCCGGGCGGCCGACCCACCAGTCTACGTGGATCCCGCCCGGCCGCTCGCCACCGGCGCCCGGCGGCCTCAAGGCCCGGCCCGGCGCCGCCGGATGCGCCGCCGGTACGCAGCCGGTACGCCGCCGGTACGCCTACCCCTTGGAGCTCGGCTCCTTCGCCCGCGTGTCGACCGGCCCGCGGCGCACCGCACCCGGCGCGTTCCAGTCCTGGCGCCTGCGCGCCCGCTTCTTGGCCAGTTCGGAGGACTGGAGCTGGTACGGCACGGAGGTGACCATCACGCCGGGCGTGAAGAGCAGCCGGCCCTTGAGCCGCAGGGCGCTCTGGTTGTGGAGCAGGTGCTCGTACCAGCGTCCGACGACGTATTCGGGGATGTACACGCTGACGGCGTCGCGCGGGTTCTCGCTGCGCAGCCCCTTGACGTACTCGACCACCGGGCGGGTGATCTCGCGGTACGGCGAGTCGAGGATCTTCAGCGGCACGTTGATCCCGCGCCGCTCCCACTCGTCGCGCAGCGCCTTGGTCTCGGCCGGGTCCACGCTGATGCTGAGCGCCTCCAGCGTGTCGGAGCGGGTCAGCTTGGCGAAGGCGAGGGCGCGCAGGGTGGGCTTGTGGACCTTGGAGACGAGGACGATGGAGTGGACCCGGGAGGGCCGCACGCTGTCGTCGCTCGGGCCCTCGTCGGCGGCGATCTCGGTGGCGACCCGGTCGTAGTGCTTCCGGATCGCGGTCATCGTGCCGTAGAAGATCACCATGCCGAGCAGGGCGACCCAGGCTCCGTGCGTGAACTTGGTGGCGAGGACGACGACCAGCACCAGGCCGGTGAAGGTGGCGCCGAAGGCGTTGATGGCCCGGGAGCGGACCATCCGCCGGCGGGCGGCCTGGTCCCGCTCGGTGCGCAGGTGGCGGTTCCAGTGCCGGACCATGCCGATCTGGCTGAGCGTGAAGGACACGAACACGCCGACGATGTAGAGCTGGATCAGCTTGGTGGAGTCCGCGTCGTAGATCCAGACCAGCAGGATGGCGGCGCCCGCGAGCAGCACGATGCCGTTGGAGAACGCGAGCCGGTCGCCGCGGGTGTGCAGCTGGCGGGGCAGGTAGCGGTCCTGGGCGAGGATCGAGCCGAGGAGCGGGAAGCCGTTGTACGCCGTGTTGGCGGCCAGGAAGAGGACGAGCGCGGTGGCGGTGGCGAGCAGGACGAACAGGAAGCTGCCGTTGCCGAAGACCGCCTCGGCGACCTGGGAGATCACCGGGTTCTGCACGTAGCCGGGGCCGACCGGGACCCCGTTGACGAGGAGGTCCTCGCCGGGCTTCTCGGCCATCCGCACGTCGGTGGCCATGGCCAGGCCGATGATGCCGCAGAACATGGTCACGGCCAGGCCGCCCATGAGGGCGAGGGTGGTGGCCGCGTTCTTGCTCTTGGGCTTGCGGAAGGCGGGGACGCCGTTGCTGATGGCCTCGACGCCGGTGAGGGCGGCACAACCGGAGGAGAACGCCCGCAGCAGCAGGAAGACCAGCGCGAATCCGGCCAGGCCCTGGTGTTCGGCCTTGATCTCGAAATCGGCGGTGGGGGCCTTCATGGTCTCGTCCATGACGATCCCGCGCCAGGCACCCCAGGCGATCATGATGAACACGCCCGCGACGAAGACGTAGGTGGGAATCGCGAAGAGTTTTCCGGATTCCTTCACACCGCGCAGATTCATCAGCGTGAGCAGAAGGATCATGACGATCGCCGAGAGCACCTTGTGTTCGACGACGAAGTCCACCGCGGAGCCGAGATTCTCCACTCCGGAAGCGATGGAGACGGCGACGGTGAGCACGTAGTCGACGAGCAGGGCGCTGGCCACGGTCAGTCCGGCCTTGGGCCCGAGGTTGGTGTTGGCCACCTCGTAGTCGCCGCCGCCGCTGGGGTACGCGTGCACGTTCTGGCGGTAGGAGGCCACCACCGTGAACATGAGCACGACGACCGCGGCCGCGATCCAGGGGCTGAAGTTGTACGCCGACACGCCCGCGATGGAGAGGACGAGGAGCACCTCTCCCGGGGCATATGCCACGGAGGACAGGGGGTCGGACGCGAAGACGGGAAGGGCGATCCGCTTCGGGAGGAGAGTTTCCCCGAGGCGGTCGCTGCGCAGCGCCCGGCCGATGAGGATCCGTTTGGGCACGTCGGTCAGTTTGGACACGGAGAGGATGTTAAGCGTTCGAAAAGAGCGCTGACCAACCACCACCCGACCTGCGCGCAACCGCCACCCCACAAGCGCACGCCGGGGGCCAATTGCGCGCCCGGCTGTGCGTGCGCCGTGCACAAGGGGTCACACTGGTGACCGCCCGTGTGTAGCTTGGGCCATGGTCTGAGACCCTGTGAAGCCTGAGCACCACGAGGGTCTGAACTATTGACAGCCGGAAGGACGGCCGTGCACATCGTCATTATGGGCTGCGGAAGAGTGGGTTCCGCTCTCGCGCAGACCTTGGAGCAGCAGGGGCATACGGTCGCCGTGATCGACCAGGACCCCACCGCGTTCCGCCGGCTGGGCTCCGGCTTCGGCGGCCGCCGGGTCACCGGGGTCGGCTTCGACCAGGACACCCTGCGCGAAGCCGGGATCGAGGAGGCGGGAGCCTTCGCCGCGGTCAGCAGTGGTGACAATTCCAACATCATCGCCGCCCGCGTCGCCCGCGAGATGTTCGGCGTGGAGAACGTGGCCGCCCGCATCTACGACCCCAAGCGCGCCGAGGTCTACCAGCGCCTGGGCATCCCGACCGTGGCCACCGTCCGCTGGACCGCCGACCAGATGCTGCGCCGGCTCCTGCCCTCGGGCGCCGAGCCGCTGTGGCGGGACCCGAGCGGCGCCGTGCAGCTGGCCGAGGTGCACACCGCTCCCTCGTGGATCGGCCACAAGGTCAGCCGGCTCCAGGAGGAGACCGGGGTCCGGGTGGCCTTCCTCACCCGCCTGGGCGAGGCGATGCTCCCGACCTCGCAGACCGTGCTGCAGGAGGGTGACCTCATCCACGTGATGATGCGTACGGACGAGATCGAGAAGGTCGAGGCGGCCTTCGCCGAGGGCCCCGAGGAGGCACACGCATGAGGGTCGCGATCGCCGGGGCCGGCGCCGTGGGCCGCTCCATCGCGGGCGAGCTGCTGGAGAACGGCCACGAGGTGCTCCTCGTGGACAAGGCCCCCACCGCCATCTCGGTGGAGCGGGTGCCGCAGGCCGAGTGGCTGCTGGCCGACGCCTGCGAGATCACCTCGCTGGACGAGGCGGCGCTGCAGCGCTGCAACGTGGTCATCGCCGCCACCGGAGACGACAAGGTCAACCTGGTCGTCTCGCTGCTGGCCAAGACCGAGTACGGGGTCCCCCGCGTGGTGGCCCGCGTCAACAACCCGAAGAACGAGTGGCTCTTCAACGAGTCCTGGGGCGTGGACGTCGCCGTCTCCACCCCGCGCCTGATGTCGGCGCTCGTCGAGGAGGCCGTCAGCGTCGGCGACCTGGTCCGCCTGCTGCGCTTCAGCCACGGCGACGCGAACCTGGTCGAGCTGACCCTGCCGCCGGAGTCCCCGATGGCCGGGGTCCAGATCAGCGACGTGGCCTGGCCCGAGGACACCTCCCTGGTCACGATCATCCGCGGCAACCGGGTGCTCACCCCGCACCCCGAGGAGACCCTGGAGGCCGGCGACGAGCTGCTGTTCGTGGCCGCCCAGGCCCGCGAGGAGCAGCTGGAGGAGCTGCTCAACGCCCGCCGCGACGGCTGACCGCGCCGCGCGGCCGGACCGCGTACGCCGAAGGGCCCCGGAACCGCTCGGTTCCGGGGCCCTCCGCACGGGGAGCGGCGCATGCGACCCGCGCCGCGGTACGCGCACCCCCGTCGGGACGCCGTACCCGGCCGGCTAGGCCTCGCGGGCCGCCGCCTTGCGCTCCTTCTCGGCCTGCTCCTCGGCCTCCCACTCGGCGATCACGTCGATCGGCGGCGGGGCCTTGGCGAGGAAGACCCAGGTGAAGTACACGGCCAGCACCATGGGCGGCAGCTTGAGCGCGACCAGCAGCCAGCCGAGCTGGGTCTCGTCCCCCCAGAAGTACAGCGGGAAGAGGATCGCGTACTTGGCCAGGAAGATCAGGCCCCAGGCCAGGCTGGCCTTGACGTAGGCCTTCTTGCGCCCGGGGTTGCGGGTGCGCCAGGAGAGGTTCTCCTTGAACACCGGGCCCAGGACGACCCCCAGCAGCGGGAAGCCCACCAGCGCGGACAGCGTGAACGCCAGGCCCAGGCAGGCCCCGTAGATCATGCCGGGCAGGTAGAAGCCCTTGGCCGAGCCGGTGAACAGCGCGAAGGCCACGCCCACCCCGACGCCGAAGACCCCGCTGAAGGCGTGCTTGACGGTGTCCTTGCGCAGCAGCCGCACGGCCACGAGGGCCACCGCCACGCCGCCCGCCGCGAGGGCGGACATCCGGACGTCCTTGTTGAACGTGTAGATCATGACGAACAGCAGGCCGGGCAGCATCGTCTCGACGGTGCCCCGGATCCCTCCGAACGCGTCGAAGAGCGCCGCCTGGGTCACGGCCTTGACGTCCTGGTCCTGCGGTCCCTGCCCGGCCGGGGCTGCGCCCGGCCCCGCGGCGGGGCCGGCGGAGTGGCCGGCGCCCTGGTCCGCGGTCGGTTTGTCGAGTGACGTCACCGGCTAGTGCTCCTGTCCGAGCGGTCGGAGTTCGTACTTCGGGTTGAAGAGGACCCGGCGGCCGTGGCTCATGGCGATGCGGCCCGAGGCGATCATCTTGCGGCCCGGCTCGATGCCCACGATGGAGCGGCGGCCGAGCCAGACCACGTCCAGGGCGGCCGAGCCGTCGAAGAGCTCGGCCTCCAGGGCCGGCACTCCGGCCCGCGGGCGCAGGGTCACCGTGCGCAGCGTGCCGGTGACCTTGACTATCTGGCGGTCGTGGCTGTCGCAGATCCGGGTGCACCCCGCAGCCTCTGCGTCCTCCTGCAGCTCCGCGGAGTGCAGTTCTTCCTGGGAGGTCGACAGGCGTTCGATCATCCGGCGGAACCGGCCGCCCTGCTTCGCCGGCTTGGCGGGCTTCTCGGAACGAGGTACAGCACTCATACAGGAAGCCTACCGGCGCGGCGGCCCCCGCTCGAAGCGGTACGGCCCACCCGTTCGCCGCACGGCCGCGGCGGGGGTCCGGCGGTCCCTCCGGGCTCACTTCTCGAAGCGGTAGCCCATCCCCGGTTCGGTGATGAAGTGCCGGGGGTGGGAGGGGTCCGCCTCCAGCTTGCGGCGCAGCTGGGCCATGTACACCCGCAGGTAGTTCGTCTCCGTGCCGTAGCCGGGCCCCCAGACCTCCTGGAGGAGCTGCTTCTGGCTGACGAGCCGGCCGGTGTTGCGGACGAGCACCTCCAGCAGGTGCCACTCGGTGGGGGTCAGGCGGATGTCGCGGCCGTCGCGGGCGGCCTTCTTGGCGGCCAGGTCCACCACGAAGCCGTCGGTCTCGACGAGGACCTCCTCCCCGCCGGCCCCGGCGACGGGCTCGGCGCGGCGTACGGCGGCCCGCAGCCGGGCGAGCAGCTCGTCCATGCCGAATGGTTTCGTCACGTAGTCGTCGGCCCCGGCGTCCAGGGCCTCGACCTTCTCGTCGGAGCTGTGGCGGGCGGACAGCACGATGATCGGGACCCGGGTCCAGCCCCGCAGCCCCCTGATCACCTCGACCCCGTCCATGTCGGGCAGCCCGAGGTCGAGCACGACCACGTCCGGGTGGCGGGCGGCGGCCAGCTCCAGGGCGGTGGCCCCGTCGCCCGCGGCGTCCACCTCGTACCTGCGCGCCTTCAGGTTGATCACGAGGGCGCGGACGATCTGCGGCTCGTCTTCCACCACGAGCACCCGGGTCATTGGGGTCCTGCTTTCTGTTGCGTCGGTTCCGGTGCGCCGTCCCCGTGCGGGGCGGCCCCTCGGCGGGGTCCCGCGTACGGGAGCCCCTCGGACGGTACGGGGCGGGAGCCGCCCGCGGGTGCGGATCCGGGCAGGCCGGGGGGTTCCGCGGCCGGGTCCGGGCCGGTCGCGGCGGCGCGCAGGGTCAGGACCATGGTCAGCCCCCCGCCGGGCGTGTCCTCGGCCGCCAGGGTGCCTCCGACCGCCTCGGCGAACCCGCGGGCCACCGCGAGCCCGAGGCCCACGCCCGCCCCGCGGGGGGCGTCCCCGTGCCGCTGGAACGGCTCGAAGATGCGGTCCTTGGCCCCGTCCGGCACCCCGGGCCCCCGGTCGGCCACCCGCAGCTCGACCTGCCCGCCGAGCGCGCTGGCGGCCACCAGCACGCGCGAGCCGGCCGGGCTGTACTTGACGGCGTTCTCCACGATGTTCGCGACCGTGCGCTCCAGCAGCCCCGGGTCCACCGCCACCATCGGCAGGCTCTCGGGGAGGTCCAGCTCCACGCTGTCCTCCGGTACGCCGCCCAGCGCCACCGGGACCACCTCGTCGAGGCCGATCGCGCGGATCAGCGGGGTCACGGTGCCGGTGTTGAGCCGCGACATGTCGAGCAGGTTGCCGATGAGGTGGCCGAGCCGGTCGGCGCCCTCCTCGATGCCTTCGAGCAGCTCGGCCCGGTCCTCCTCCGACCACTCCACGTCCGCCGAGCGCAGGGAGCTGACGGAGGCCTTGATCCCGGCGAGCGGGGTGCGCAGGTCGTGGCTGACGGCGGCGAGCAGGGCGGTGCGGATCCGGTTGCCCTCGGCGAGCCGGCGGGCCCCTTCGGCCTCGCCCAGCAGCCGCTGCCGGTCCAGGGCCACCGCGGCCTGGGCGGCGAAGGCGCCGAGCACCCGCCGGTCCCCGGCGGGCAGCACCCGGCCGGACAGGGCCAGGGTCATGTTCTCGCCCACCGGCATGTCCACGTCGGCGTCCTCGGGCCGGCCGGCCGGGGCGGTGCCGGCCGAGGCGGCCGCGGTCCAGGGCTCGGTCTCCCCCGCCCGCTCCAGCAGGACGGCGGACTCCATCCCGAACGTCTCCCGGAGCCGTTCGAGCAGGGCGCCGGGGGTGTCCTCGCCCCGCAGCACGCTGCCGGCGAGGAAGGAGAGGATCTCGGACTCGGCGCGCAGCCGGGCGGCCTGGTGGGTGCGGCGGGCCGCCAGGTCCACCACGGAGGCCACGGCCACCGCCACGGCGAAGAAGACCGCGATGGCCACGATGTTCTTCGGGTCGGCGATGGTGAACCGGTGGGTGGGCGGGGTGAAGTAGTAGTTCAGCAGCAGGGAGCCGAAGGCCACCGAGGCCAGCGCCGGCAGCAGCCCGCCCAGCAGGGCCGCCGCGACGGTCAGCGCCAGGAAGAGCAGCATGTCGTTGGCGAGGCCGAGGTCGGCGTCCACGTGCGTGAGCAGGAGGCTCAGCAGGGCCGGGAAGAGGACCCCGACGACCCAGCCGGCGAGGATCCGGGTCCGGCCCAGCCGGGCGGCCCCGCCGGGCGCCGCCGGCAGCCTCCGGCCGCGCGCCGCCTCCTCGTGGGTGACGAGGTGGACGTCGAGGTCGGGCCCCGATTCCCGGGCCGCGGTGGCGCTCACCCCGGGCCCGAACACGTACTGCCAGGGCCTGCGCCGGCTGACCCCCAGCACGATCTGCGTGGCGTTGACCCCCCGGGCGAACTCCAGCAGGGCCTGCGGGACGTCCTCGCCCACCACGTGGTGGAACGAGCCGCCCAGGTCCTCGACCAGGGTGCGCTGGGCAGCGAGCTCCTTCGGCGAGGCCGGGTTCAGCCCGTCCCCCGCCGCCACGTACACGGCGAGCACCTCGCCCCCGGCGCCCTTCTCGGCCAGCCGGGCCGCCCGCCGGATCAGCGTGCGCCCCTCCGGGCCGCCGCTCAGCCCCACCACGATCCGCTCGCGCGCCTGCCAGGTCGCGCGGATGCCCTGCTCCCCGCGGTACTGCCGCAGGTACTCGTCCGTACGGTCCGCCACCCACAGCAGCGCCAGCTCGCGCAGCGCCGTCAGGTTCCCGGGCCGGAACCAGTGCGACAGCGCCGCGTCCACCTTCTCCGGCCGGTAGACGTTCCCGTGCGCCATCCGGCGCCGCAGCGCCTGCGGGGACATGTCCACCAGTTCGACCTGGTCGGCCCGCCGCACCACCTCGTCCGGGACGGTCTCCCGCTGCCGGACCCCGGTGATCGTCTCGACCACGTCGCCCAGTGATTCGAGGTGCTGGATGTTGACGGTGGAGACCACGTCGATGCCGGCCTGGAGGAGTTCCTCCACGTCCTGCCAGCGCTTGGGGTTGCGCGAACCCGGCACGTTCGTGTGCGCGAGCTCGTCCACCAGGACCACGGCCGGCCGCCGCGCCAGCACCGCGTCCACGTCCATCTCCGTGAAGGCCGCACCCCGGTGCTCCAGGGACCGCCGCGGTACGACCTCCAGGCCGCGCAGCATCAGCTCGGTGCGCGGGCGCCCGTGGTGCTCCACGAAGCCGACCACGCAGTCGGTGCCCCGCTCCGCGCGCCGGTGCCCCTCCGCGAGCATGGCGTACGTCTTGCCCACACCCGGCGCCGCACCGAGATAGATCCGAAGCCTGCCGCGTCCCATGCCCTCATTGTCTGCCACGTCCCTTCTGCGCATCGCCCGGGGTCCACCCCTTGACCAGGGCTTTCGCGGGGTACGGGCCGTGCTGCCGGGGGCGGGGACGCAAACGGGCCGTACCCCCGCGGGGAGTACGGCCCGTCCTGCGTGCGGGTCAGCGGACCTCGGTGATCTCCGGGCCGCGCTCCAGCTGGCCCATGCCGCCGGAGAAGCGGGAGCCGTCCTGGTCCTCGGTCTGCACGTCGTCCGGCACCATCTGGGCGTCGTTCGGCAGCTTCAGGACGATCGGGTCGCGCGGGGCCATGGGGCCCTCGCCGCGCACCACGACGGTGTCCCGGAAGATCTGCTCCAGCAGGCCGGCGGCCTCGGGCTGCACCGCGCCCTGGCCGGAAATCACACCGCGCAGGAACCAGCGCGGGCCGTCGACGCCGACGAACCGCACGAGCTGGACACCGCCGGTGCCGTCCGGCAGCTGCACCGGGACCTGCGCCCGCAGCTCCCAGCCCAGCGGGCCTTCGACCTCGTCGATGATTCCGCCCTGCTGGGTGATGCCCGAGGCGATCTCCTCGCGCACCTCGCCCCAGATGCCCTCCTTCTTGGGGGCGGCGAAGGCCTGGAGCTGCACCGCGCTGTCGCGCAGCACCACGGTCGCGGCGACGATCGCGTCACCGGCGACCTCCACGCGCAGTTCCATGCCCTCGACCCCGGGCACGAAGATGCCGCCCAGGTCCACGCGGCCCTCGCCGGGCGCGGTGACCTCGGAGAGGTCCCACGGGCCGTCCGGCCGCGGGGCCGGCGGCAGGTTGACCCTGCGCTGCCCGCCGGTGGTCAGACCGGCGAGCTCATCGGCGTCCTGCCCGGCAGCGACACCATCGACGACCTGCTCGGCCTCGTCGCTCCCGCTGACGGAGCTGCTCTTCTTGCGACGTCCGAACACGTCACTGTCCTTCCCGGTCGGATACGACCGAAGCGTAGCCAGTCCCACCCTGCTGCCCAGCGCCGGATCCGGCCACGGCCGCATGCCCGCCGGTCGACCCGAATCCCCCCTCGGCCCGTGCCGACCCGGGAAGTTCCGCCACCTCGTGGAAGCGCACCTTCTCGACCCGCTGGACAACCAGTTGGGCAATGCGGTCGAAGCGCTCGAACCGGACGCTTTCGCGCGGGTCGAGGTTGACCACAATCACCTTGATCTCCCCACGGTACCCGGCATCCACCGTCCCTGGGGCATTCACGAGGGCGAGCCCGCAGCGGGCCGCCAGCCCGGAGCGCGGGTGGACGAAGGCTGCGTAGCCGTCCGGCAGGGCGATGGAAACGCCGGTGGGCAGCACGGTCCGCTCTCCGGGAGCGAGCTCGGCGGCCTCCGTGGTCACCAGGTCGCAGCCGGCGTCGCCGGGGTGGCCGTACGCCGGAATGGGGACCTCCGGGTCGAGCCTGCGGATCAGTACGTCCACGGGAGCGTGGTTCTGGGACATCAGGGGTTCACCTCGAAGGCGCGTGCGCGCCTGACCTGGTCCGGGTCGGCCATGGCCGCCCGGATCTCCTCGGGACGGCCGTTGTCGATGAAGTGGTCGACCTTCACCTCGATGAAGAGGGCCTCGGCACGGACCGCGACCGGGCCCCCCGGTCCGCCGATGCGGCCGACCGCGCGGGAGTAGATCTTGCGCCCGGCCACGGCCGTGACCTCGGCCTCCAGGTGCAGCACCGTGTCCACGGGGACGGGCCGTACGAAGTCGGTCTCCAGCCTGCCGGTCACCGCGATCACCCGCAGCAGCCAGTTCAGCGAGCCGAGGGTCTCGTCGAGCGCCGTGGCCAGCACCCCGCCGTGGGCGAGGCCGGGCGCGCCCTGGTGGGCGGGCTTGACGGTGAACTCGGCGGTGACGCTGACGCCCTCCCCGGCCCGCGCCTCCAGGTGCAGGCCGTGGGGCTGGCCCTCGCCGCAGCCGAAGCAGTGGCCGTAGTGCGCACCGAGGAGCTCGCCCGGTGCAGGGGCGTCGGGGTGCCGGACGGGCGCGGTGGCGTCGTCCGGGGGCGTCAAGGCCGTGTTTCGTCCACTCACAGGCGCAGACCTTACCCGCGCGGCTACCCGCCGGTCGCCCCGTGCCAAGCTTGGGGCATGCAGCTCCCCGTCTCGCACCACGACGAACGTCTGACCGCTCCGCGCTCCTGGTGGGCCGTCGCCGCCCTGACGGGGGTCGCCTGCGCCCTGATGCTGCTGCCGCTGGGCGTCCTCCCGCTGGTGGCCGGCCTGGTGGCGGGCACCGCGCTCGCGGGGCTGCTGGTGAGCTCGTACGGATCGGCGCGGGTGCGCGTGGTGGGCGGCGTGCTGGTCGCCGGGGACGCCCGGATCCCGGTGACGGCCCTGGGCGAGCCCGAGGTGCTGGACGCCGAGGAGGCGCGGGCCTGGCGCACGTACAAGGCGGACACCCGGGCGTTCATGCTGATGCGCAGCTACGTGCCGGGGGCGGTGCGCGTCGAGGTGACCGACCCGGCGGATCCGACCCCGTACGTGTACCTGTCCACGCGGGAGCCGCAGGCGCTGGCCGCGGCGCTGCGGGCGGCGCGGATCCCGCAGCAGGCGGACGGCGGGGCGTAGGCGGGGCGGCGCGGGGGCCGCTGGGATCCGGAGAGCCGGAGGTCCCCGGATCCGCCCGGCGCGCACGGCGGCGGGCGGCCCGGTGGCGCTGTCAGCGGTCCGGCCCCGCGGGGCCGTCCAGGGGCCTGGGGCGGCCGGTCTCGGGCAGCGGGTCCGCGTGCCGGTCGAGCGGCGGGAGCTGCGGGAGGGCGTCCCAGGGGACGGCCCGGCGCCGCAGGTCCTCGCGGACCTTGGCGGCGAGGCGCAAGGTGTCGCGCCGGTTCATCAGGGCGCCCACTGCGGCGCCGACCATGAACGGGATCAGGTTCGGCAGGGTCCGGACCATCCGCTTCATGATCTGCTGGCGGAGTTCGCGCTTCATCCTGCCGCCGAGCGCCGCGTTGACGGCGGCGGGCTTGGTGACGTCGATGCCGCGCTCCTCGGTCCATGCGGTGAGGTACGCGAGGCTGCGCTCCTTGAGCGCGCCGGGCGGGCGGAGGCCGTAGACCTCGTGGAGCTCGGCGATCAGCTTCAACTCCACGGCCGCGACGCCGGTGATCTCGGCGGCGATCTCCGCGGGCATCGCCGGCGGCACGGGCAGCATCGCGGCCGCTCCGATGCCGGCGCCGACGGTGGAGCTGCTGTGGGCGGCGCCCGCGACCAGCTTGTCGGCGATCTCTTCGGGCCCGAGGCCCGGGAACTGCGCGCGCAGGGTGGCGAGGTCCCGGACGGGGATGCGCGGGGCGACCTCGATGACCAGGTCGGCCAGGTGGGCTAGCCCCGCGCGTGCTCCTTCGCCGCCCTTGCGGACACCGTGCAGGACGGCATCCACGGCCTTCTCGGCCCCGGCGCTGCGGTACAGGCGACGCGCCCCGGTCTTCAGCCGGGGCTCTGACGGCCTCTGGCCTTCGTCGCCCCCACCGGACGGTGCCGGCACGGCGGAGGGCACGGAGGAGGCGTCCAGGCCCGTTTCCGGGCCCGTGCCGCCTTCGTACGCCTCCGCGGATCCCAGCTCCTTCCGGAAACGTCGTTTCCGGAACGGCGTCGCGCCTGCCACGACGGACGTCAGTCGCAGTCGACGCAGATGGGCTGGCCGTTCTTCTCGCGCGCGAGCTGGCTGCGGTGGTGCACCAGGAAGCAGCTCATGCAGGTGAACTCGTCGGCCTGCTTCGGCAGGACCCGGACGGCGAGCTCCTCGTTGGAGAGGTCCGCGCCGGGCAGCTCCATGCCCTCGACGGCCTCGAACTCGTCCATCTCGATGTTCGAGTTGGACTTGTCGCTGCGCCGGGCCTTCAGCTCTTCGAGGCTGTCGTTGTCGACGTCGTCGTCGGTCTTGCGTGGGGTGTCGTAATCCGTTGCCATGTTCGCTCTCCCCCTCTGGGTGTTAGCGGTGTCTCAGCGCACGTAACGCGCGAGAGGCCGGACTTGTGCCCGACCTGAGGCGGAGATTTTGCCTCACATCAAGGTCTGTTACTCAATCGACACCCAGCCGCACGCCTGAAGGGGCGACCGGCTGGGATGGCGAACGGGACCGTACACGGTCCGGTGGTGGTGATGCACGGGCGCCACCCCGTGTATTTTCCGCCTTTCAGGTGGCCGGAAACCCGGACTTTCCCGGGCTTTCCGGCCCCCTGGGGGTCACGGAACGTGCATGACCCGGCACACTGAACTGTGATCGATCACACATGAACCGACATTGTGCAAGTGTGGCAGATTTCGCTCGAAGCGAATATCCCACCCAAGTCGGACATGGCCCGCTCAGAGCGGGAGCGTGACACGCATCACCAGGCCACCGCCCTCGCGGGGCACCGCGGCGATCCGTCCGCCGTGCGCCCGGGCCACCGATCGCGCGATCGACAGGCCCAGCCCGACACCCTTGTCACTGCCGGTGCGCTCGGTCCGCAGCCGCCGGAACGGCTCGAACAGATTGTCGATCTCGTACGCGGGAACCACGGGACCCGTGTTCGACACCATCAGCACCGCTTGGCCGTGCTGGGCCTCGGTCGTGACCTCGACCCAGCCGCCCTCCGGCACGTTGTAGCGCACGGCGTTCTGCACCAGGTTCAGGGCGATCCGCTCCAGCAGGACCCCGTTGCCCTGCACGACGGCGAGCGCCCGCTCCCCGCGGATCTCCACCCCCTTGGCCTCGGCCTCCGCCCGCGCCTGGTCGATGGCCCGGGAGGCCACCTCCGCCAGGTCCACCGGCTTGCGCTCCACGATCTGGTTCTCGCTCCGGGCGAGCAGCAGCAGGCCCTCCACGAGCTGCTCGCTGCGCTCGTTGGTGGCGAGCAGCGTCCTGCCGAGCTGCTGGAGCTCGACCGGGGCCGCCGGGTCCGAGAGGTGCACCTCCAGCAGGGTGCGGTTGATCGCCAGCGGGGTGCGCAGCTCGTGGGAGGCGTTCCCGACGAACCGCTGCTGGGCCGTGAAGGCCCGCTCCAGCCGGTCGAGCATCTCGTCGAAGGTGTCGGCGAGCTCCTTGAGCTCGTCGTCCGGCCCGTCCAGCTCGATCCGCCGGGTCAGGTCCGAGCCCACCACCCGGCGGGCGGTACGCGTGATCTTCCCCAGCGGGGAGAGCACCCGGCCGGCCATCGCGTAGCCGAAGGCGAAGGCGATGATGCTCAGGCCCAGCAGGGCCATGAGGGAGCGGCTGAGCAGGTCGTCCAGGGAGTGCTTGCGCTGGGTGTCCATGCAGGCCGCGACGGCGGTGTTGAACTGCTCGATGGTCTGCTTGCCGCCGACGGCGGGGCAGGTGGAGCTGGTGACCTGGATCTCCTGGCCGTCCACGATCCGGAACGGCGGCGAGCTGCCCACCTGCAGCGCCTGCGCCGCGAGCAGGTAGATGATCGACAGCAGCAGGATGCCGGCGATCAGGAACATGCCGCCGTACAGCAGGGTCAGCCGTATGCGGATGGTGGGTCTGAGCCACGGGAACGGGCTCTCCAGCTGGGCGGGGTCCCAGGTCGGTTTCGGGGGCGCCGACGGGGGCGGCGGAGTGCTGGCCACCCGCGTCAGATCCGGTAGCCGGAGCCGGGCACGGTCACGATGACCGGCGGCTCGCCCAGCTTGCGCCGCAGGGTCATGACGGTGACCCGCACCACGTTGGTGAACGGGTCGGTGTTCTCGTCCCAGGCCTTCTCCAGGAGCTGCTCGGCCGAGACCACGGTGCCCTCGCTGCGCATGAGCACCTCCAGCACGGCGAACTCCTTGGGTGCGAGCTGCACCTCCTTGCCGTCGCGGAACACCTCGCGGCGGTTCGGGTCCAGCTTGATGCCGGCCCGCTCCAGGACCGGCGGCAGGGCCACGGTCGTACGCCGTCCCAGCGCGCGGACCCGGGCGGTCAGCTCGCTGAAGGCGAAGGGCTTGGGCAGGTAGTCGTCCGCGCCGAGCTCCAGGCCCTCCACGCGGTCGCTGACGTCGCCGGAGGCGGTGAGCATCAGCACCCGGGTGGGCATGCCGAGCTCGACGATCTTCCGACAGACGTCGTCCCCGTGCACCAGGGGGAGGTCGCGGTCCAGCACGACCACGTCGTAGTCGTTGACCCCGACGCGCTCCAGGGCCGCCGCGCCGTCGTACACGACGTCGACGGCCATCGCCTCCCGGCGCAGTCCGGTGGCCACCGCATCGGCGAGCAGCTGCTCGTCCTCGACGACGAGTACGCGCACGTCGATTTCCTTCCTCGTAGCCCATCGGGCGGGGTGTGTCGGATGCCCGGAGCGGTCTCCTGAGCCTCTCCATCCTGCCGGTTTCGGCCGTAAACCGGCTGTAAGACGCCCCTTGCACAGCGGAGGCGAGGATTCCCGGGCCTTGCGAGGTTTCTGCGTCCCGGGAGGCGGGGAGGACGACTGCACGCCCTCAACCAACCCCCTCCAGAGCGGCGTGCCATGCCCCGGCCGAGGAAGAGGAGGCGCACCATGGACGCATTCACCGCAGGTCTTCTGCAGCGCATCAAGACCACGGAGTCCGACCTCACACGGGCGCGCGAGACCGGCGACGACTTCCTCGCGGAAGTCGAACAGGCGGAGCTGGAAGATCTGCACCGCCTGGCCGCCGAACACGGCGTAGCCGTCTCCGCAGCCTGACCCGACCACGAAGGCCCCGGTCCACCCGAGGTGGACCGGGGCCTTCGTATGTCCGCGCCGGTCGTCCCGGCCCGCCGTCGGGGGACCCGCCCGTCGTCCGGGGACCGCCCGGGCGCCGGGAGGCCCGCCGGGCGCTGCTCAGTCGTGCCAGGCCCCGGCCGCCTCCAGCAGCGCCTGGAGCGGCCCGAAGACCGCCGGGGTGGCCGCCACCGCCAGCTGCCCGGAAGCGGGCTCTCCCGGCCGTCCGCCGGTCAGGGCGCCCGCCTCGCGGGCGATCAGCTCCCCCGCCGCCAGGTCCCAGGGGTGCAGCCCGCGCTCGTAGTAGCCGTCCAGCCGGCCGGCGGCCACGTCGCACAGGTCCACCGCGGCCGAGCCGCTGCGCCGGATGTCCCGCAGCTCCGGGATCAGCCGCTGCGCCACGTCCGCCTGGTGGCTGCGGACGGCGTGCACGTAGTTGAAGCCCGTGGCCACCAGCGCCTGGTCCAGCGGGGCCGCCGCCCGGCAGCGCAGCGGTCCGCCGCCCGCCAGCCAGGCCCCGCCGCCGCGCACCGCGTGGTAGGTCTCCCCGCGCATCGGGACGGCGACCACCCCGGCCACGGTCTCGCCGTGGTACTCGGCGGCGATGGACACCGCCCAGGCGGGGAGGCCGTACAGGTAGTTCACGGTGCCGTCGAGCGGGTCGATCACCCAGCGCACCCCGGTGGTGCCGGGGCTGCTGGCGCCCTCCTCGCCCAGCAGGCCGTCGTCCGGACGGTGTTCCGCCAGGAACCCGGTGATCAGCTTCTCGGATGCGAGGTCCATCTCGGTGACGACGTCGATCGGGCTCGACTTGGTGGCGGCCACGCCGAGGTCGGCGGGGCGCCCGTCGCGCAGCAGCTCCCCGGCCTGCCGGGCGGCCTCCAGGGCCAGCCCGAGCAGCTCGGCGGTCAGCGGGTCGGTCACGGGGTCGGTCTCCTCAGGTGCGGTGCGGGGGCGCGGAGCGGCGTGCGGGCCGGCGGCTACGCGTACGGGCTGTCTGCGCCGGCGGCGGCGGGGCGCGGGGCGCGGGCCGGGCAGCAGCCCACCGGGCACACGTCGTGGCTCTGGCCCAGCATGCCCACCCAGCACTCCGGCGGGTGCTCGCCGCGCTCGCGGGCGGCGCGTTCCAGGACCAGTTCGCGCACGGCCGCGGCGAAGCGCGGGTCGGCTCCCACGGTGGCGGAGCGCACCGCCGGCAGGCCCAGCTCGGCGGCCTTGGCGGTGGCCTCGGTGTCGAGGTCGTACATGACCTCCATGTGGTCCGAGACGAAGCCGATGGGCACCATGACGACCGCCGGGACCCCGGCGGCGTGCGCCGCCTCCAGGTGGTCGCAGATGTCGGGCTCCAGCCACGGGATGTGCGGGGCGCCGCTGCGGGACTGGTAGACGAGCTGCCACTCGTGGGCCCGTCCGGTGCGCTCGGCGACCCGGTCGGCGATCACCCGGGCCACGTCGAGGTGCTGCTTGACGTAGGCCCCGCCGGCGCCGCCCTCGGTGTGGTCGGCGACCGGGCCCGAGGTGTCCGCGGCGGCCGTGGGGATGGAGTGGGTGGTGAAGACGAGGTGTGCGCGGTCGCGCACCTCCTCGGGCAGCGCGGCCAGCGCCTCGGTCACCCCGTCGGTCATCGGCTCCACGAAGCCGGGGTGGTTGAAGTAGTGCCTCAGCTTGTCGACCCGGGGCACGTCCAGCCCTTCGGCCTCCAGCGCGGCCAGCGCGTCGGCGAGGTTCTCCCGGTACTGGCGGCAGCCGGAGTACGAGGCGTAGGCGCTGGTCGTGAGCACGGCGATGCGGCGGTGCCCGTCCCGGACCATCTCGCGGAGGGTGTCGGTCAGGTACGGGGCCCAGTTCCGGTTGCCCCAGTGGACCGGCAGGTCCAGCCCGTTGTCCGCGAAGTCCTTGCGGAGGGCGGCGAGCAGCTCGCGGTTCTGGGCGTTGATGGGGCTGACCCCGCCGAAGCCGAAGTAGTGCTGTCCGACCTCCTTGAGGCGCTCGCGGGGGATGCCGCGGCCGCGGGTCACGTTCTCCAGGAAGGGCACCACGTCGTCGGGGCCCTCCGGGCCGCCGAAGGACAGCAGCAGCAGGGCGTCGTACGGGCTGGCGGCGGTCTCATCACGCTGGTCTGGCATGACCGGAATCCTGCCACCCGGGGGCCACGGGCGGTAACCGGCGCCGCTCCGCAAGACAGGTAAGGTCTACCTAACTTCCCTGTTCGAAATCCCGTGCGGGCGCGGCCCCTCCGCCGTAACATGTACGGGCCACACACCTGCCTCCCGGAGGGCCCCTTGGCCAGTCCCTACCGCGCCCTCTTCGCCGCCCCCGGCACCCGCGCCTTCACCGCCGCGGGCCTCCTGGGGCGGATGCCGCTCTCCATGCTCGGCATCGGCATCGTGACGATGGTGTCCCAGCTCACCGGCCGGTACGGGCTGGCCGGAGCGCTCACCGCAACCCTGGCGCTGTCCGCGGCCGTGCTCGGGCCGCAGGTCTCCCGGCTGGTCGACCAGCACGGGCAGCGGCGGGTGCTGCGGCCCGCGGTGCTCGTGTCCGTGGCGGCGGTCGCCGGGCTGCTCCTGGCGGCCCGGCTGGAGGCCCCGGACTGGGTCCTCTTCGCCTGCACCGCCGTGGCCGGCTGCACGCCCAGCATCGGCGCCATGCTCCGGGCCCGCTGGACCGCCCTCTACCGGGAGTCCCCGCGCGAGCTGCACACCGCGTACTCCTTCGAGTCCGTCATGGACGAGGTGTGCTTCATCATCGGGCCCATCGCCTCCATCGGGCTGTCGACCGTCTGGTTCCCCGAGGCGGGGCCGCTGATCTCCGCGGTCTTCCTGCTGGCGGGCGGCTGGTGGCTGACCGCCCAGCGGGCCACCGAGCCGGCCCCGCACCCCCGGGTCCCGGGCGCGGACCGCACCTCGGCCCTGCGCTCCCCCGGCCTCCAGGTGCTGGTGGCCACCTTCACCGCCACCGGGGCGATCTTCGGCTCCATCGACGTGGTGACCGTCGCCTTCGCCGAGGAGGAGGGCCACAAGGCCCTCGCCAGCGTGGTGCTCGCCGTCTGGGCCCTGGGCTCCTGCCTGGCCGGACTCGGCTTCGGCCTGCTCCATCTCAAGGGGCGGAAAGAACGCACCTGGGTACTGGGCATCTGTGCGATGGCCGTGAGTATGATCCCCCTCCTACTGGCCGGGAACCTTCCGTTTCTGGCCGTGGCGCTCTTCGTCGCAGGCCTGGCCATCGCTCCCACGATGGTGACCACGATGGCCCTGATCGAGGCGCACGTACCACGCGCGAAGCTGACCGAGGGCATGACCTGGACGGGCACCGGGCTCGCGGTCGGAGTCGCGCTCGGGTCCTCCGTGGCCGGCTGGGTCATCGACTCCGCCGGGGCGCGGTCCGGGTACGTGGTCTCCATCTCGGCGGGGGCGGCCGCGGCGGCGGTGGCGTTCGCGGGTTACCGCAGGCTGACGAGGCCCGCGCAAGGGGAGGAACCCGATGGGTACGACGAGCACGAGGGCAGGCCGGACCGCAACACCGAGCACGTGGCGTAACTGGGCGGGGACCGTCTCCGCCACCCCCGTCCGGACCGTCGCCCCGACCACGGTGGCCGCGGTCCAGGAGGCGGTGCGCCGGGCGGCGGCCGACGGCCTGAAGGTGAAGGCGGTCGGCACCGGCCACTCCTTCACCGCGGCAGCGGCCACCGACGGGGTGCTGATACGCCCGCAGGCCCTGTCCGGGATCCTGGAGATCGACCGCGCGGCCGGCACCGTGAAGGTGGCCGCGGGCACCGCCTTGAAGGACCTGAACGTGGCGCTGGCCCGCGAGGGCCTGTCGCTCACGAACATGGGCGACATCATGGAGCAGACCGTGTCCGGGGCGACGAGCACCGGCACCCACGGCACCGGCCGGGACTCGGCCTCGATCGCCGCCCAGATCCGCGCGCTGGAGCTGGTCACCGCCGACGGCAGCCTGGTGGCCTGCTCGGCGGACGGCAGCCCGGAGGAGCGGGAGCTGTTCGCGGCGGCCCGGATCGGCATCGGCGCCCTCGGCATCGTCACCGCGATCACCTTCGCCGTGGAGCCGCTGTTCCTGCTGACGGCCCGTGAGGAGCCGATGCGCTTCGAGCAGGTGACGGCGGAGTTCGACGAACACTTCGCGGAGAACGAGCACTTCGAGTTCTACTGGTTCCCGCACACCGGCAACTGCAACACCAAGCGCAACAACCGCAGCGCCGGCCCGGCCGCCCCGCCCGGCGCGTTCGGCGCCTGGATCGAGGACGAGCTGCTGTCCAACGGGGTCTTCCAGGTGGCCTGTTCGGTGGGCCGGGCGTTCCCCGGGGCGGTTCCCGGCATCGCCCGCGTCGCCAGCCGCGCCCTGTCCGCCCGTACGTACACGGACATCCCGTACAAGGTGTACACCAGCCCGCGCCGGGTGCGGTTCGTGGAGATGGAGTACGCCCTGCCGCGGGAGCGCGTGGTCGGGGCGCTGCGCGAGCTGAAGGCCATGGTGGAGCGCTCGGACCTGCGGATCGGCTTCCCGGTGGAGGTGCGCACCGCGCCCGCCGACGACATCACCCTGTCCACGGCCTCGGGCCGGGACAGCGCGTACATCGCGATCCACATGTACCGGGGCACCCCGTACCATGCGTACTTCACCGCCGCCGAGCGCATCTTCACCGCGCACGGCGGGCGGCCGCACTGGGGCAAGGTGCACACGCGGGACGCGGAGTACCTGGCCTCCGTCTACCCGCGCTTCGGCGAGTTCACGAAGCTGCGCGACCGGCTGGACCCGGACCGGGTGTTCGGCAACGACTACCTGCGCCGGGTGCTCGGGGACTGAGGGGACCGGGGCCGGGGCGCCGGGCTACCGCGCCTGCGCGTCCCCGCTCCCGCCGCCGGCTCCCGCGCCGGCCTCCCCGGTGCCGTTTGCGCCGCCCATGCCGCCGCCGTCCGCGGCCGGCGGCTGCGAGGGCTCCTTCGACTTCGAGGGGCCCGGGTCCGGGGTGGGCGTGGGCTTCGGGGTCGGGGTCGGGGTCGGCGTGGGGGTGGGAGTCGGGTCGGGAGTGCCGGACGGGGCCGGATCGGGATCCGGGGTGGGCCGCGCCGGGCCGGTGCCGGCGCCGCCGTCCGGCCTGTTGCGGCGGTCCTCCCCGCCGGAGCGCGGGGTGGCCGGGGCGTCCGGAGCGCCCTTCCCGCCCCCGTGCCCGGAACCGCCGGTGATGGCCGTGCGCAGGGTGGAGGAGCCGCCACCGCTGAGGTTCGAGCCGGACAGGCCCTCGTAGGCGGTGATGCCGCCCATCGAGACGCCGAAGACGAGGGCGGCGGCCAGCGCGGTCCGCTTCCACCCGCGGACCCGGGTGCCGTGGGTGGACGCGGCGCCGAACTGCCCCTCGCCGGGGGCGTGCACGGGGGCGCGCAGGAGCATGGTGCGGTCGTGCCGGTCGTGCGCCGGGAGCGCACGGGTGGGGTCGGCCGCGTGCAGCAGCCGGGTCTGCTCCCCGGGACCCGAAGCCGGCCCGGGCGGTACGGGGACCTGCCGGGCCTTGGGGCGGGCGGCCTCGCCCACCTCCCGCAACTGCTCGCCGGTGCGGCGGAAGACGTGCTGGATCACCGGGCCGCCCGCGGTGGCGACCACGCTGACCACGCCCGCACCGAGGATGGTGCCGTAGACGCCCAGCTTGGAGGCGAGCACGGCGGCGGCGACCGTGGCGAGGGAGCTTCCGGCGACCTGGGCGAGGCTCAGGTCGATCCGCTTCCCCTTCTCCTCCCCGTCCTGCCCGCCGGTGTTCTCCTCGTCCTTGCGTGCCACCTGCATGCCAACCTCTGCCGTGTACCGCGACGCCGCTTACAGCAGTTACTGACAGATGGGCGAAGAAGATAGTTCCATTTTTGGTGATTCTGTGAACCATGACACCCCAAATCACCCGCAGCCCAAGGGGCCGTAGGGCACCGGCGCCTTCAACTCCCCGGCCACGGGACAACTTCGGCGGCGCGGCGGTCCACCGAGGTGGCCCGAATGGAGTACTGTGGCGAGCCCTGGGACCGTCCGTCCTTTCGGATGTCCGGACCCGGGAGAGGGGGCCGGTTGATGGAGAAACGGCACTCGACACCGGCGGCGCCGCGGCACCGCACGGCCGCCTGATGCGCAGAGTGACCAACCGGTCACTGTCCGTGGCCAACAGGTAACCGTGCCATAACGGCGATCAAGGGCGCATGCCCGACACGCCGGTTTAACTCGGCAAGGTTGTGGCAGGCTGCACCCGGGCAGGCCACACTCGACTAGCGGAAGCAGCGACGCACGTGACGTCGGCAGGCACCACCCGGGAGGTCCCCATGCCCGAACTGCGTGTCGTGGCCGTCTCCAATGACGGCACACGACTGGTGCTCAAGGCTGCGGACAGCACGGAGTACACCCTTCCGATCGACGAGCGGCTGCGTGCGGCGGTCCGCAACGACCGGGCGCGGCTCGGGCAGATCGAGATCGAGGTGGAGAGCCACCTCCGGCCCCGGGACATCCAGGCGCGGATACGGGCCGGTGCCTCCGCTGAGGAGGTCGCGCAGCTCGCGGGCATCCCCGTGGACCGGGTCCGGCGCTTCGAGGGACCGGTGCTCGCGGAGCGGGCGTTCATGGCGGAGCGCGCCCGCAAGACCCCGGTGCGCCGCCCCGGTGAGAACACGGGCAACGGACCCCAGCTCGGCGAGGCGGTCAACGAACGCCTGCTGCTCCGCGGGGCCGAGAAGGACACCGTGCAGTGGGACTCCTGGCGCCGTGACGACGGCACCTGGGAGGTCCTGCTGGTCTACCGGGTGGCCGGCGAGCCGCACTCGGCGAGCTGGACGTACGACCCGCCGCGCCGGCTGGTGCAGGCGGTCGACGACGAGGCCCGCTCGCTCATCGGCGAAACGGACGACCTGCCCGCGGCTCCCGAGCCGAGCTTCCCGTTCGTGCCCCGGATCGCGCGGCTGCCGCGCGACCGGCCGCTCGACCGTGCGCTGGACCGCCAGCTCCCGGCCGTGGCCTCCGCCGGG
Organism: Streptomyces sp. NPDC030809; assembly: GCF_055572195.1. Taxonomy (NCBI): domain Bacteria; kingdom Bacillati; phylum Actinomycetota; class Actinomycetes; order Kitasatosporales; family Streptomycetaceae; genus Streptomyces; species Streptomyces sp. NPDC030809. Next base: position 120,902 of record NZ_JBVIDV010000009.1, on the reverse strand, counting down.
GCGCCCGCGGAGCCGGAGGAGGAGCGGGACTCGCTGACCAGCCTGCTGGAGGCGGTGCCCAGCTTCCGCGGGGACCTGGTGGTGCCGGAGCGCCCGGCGCCGCTGGAGAGCGCGGAGGAGGCGGAGGCCGAGGAGCCGCCCGCGGCCTCGGCGGCTTCGGCCGGCTCGGCGTACGCGGACGTGCTCATGCCGCGCACGGTGGCCGGGCACCGGGAACGCCTCACCGGCACCACGGACCGCCAGGCCGAGGCCGACGGCGTCCGCCCCGGCCGCCGAGCGGCCGTACCGAGCTGGGACGAGATCGTCTTCGGCACGCGCCGCAAGAAACAGGAGTAGCACGGCAGAAGCACCACGGGCAGGGCCCGGCGGACACACCCGCCGGGCCCTGCCCGCGCCCTGCCCGTGCTGCTCGGGGCCGCGCGGCCGTGCGCTCGGGACCGCGCACCCGGCCTGACGGAATCCGGGGTCGGGCGGAATCCGGGGCCGGGCGGTCCGGCGGTCAGAGCGGGTCCGGGCCGGTGGCCACCGGGCGGGACTCGTCGGAGGACCACTGCGACCAGCTGCCCGCGTACAGCGCGGCCGGGATCCCCGCCACCTCCAGCGCGAGCACCTCGTGCGCACCCGAGACCCCCGACCCGCAGTACACCCCGACCGGCGCCCCGCCGGCCGCGCCCAGGGCCGCGAACCGGGCCCGGAGTGCGGCGGGCGCGAGGAACAGCCCGTTCGCCGCCACGTTTTCCGTGGTGGGCGCCGAGAGCGCGCCCGGGATGTGCCCGCCGATCCGGTCGATGGGCTCCACCTCGCCGCGGTACCGCTCCCCCGCCCGCGCGTCGAGCAGCACCCCGCTGCGCGCCAGGGCGGCGGCCCCGTCGGCGTCCAGGAGCCCGAGACCGCCCGGAGTTGGCTTGAAATCGCCCTCCTCCGGTGCGGGAATCTCGGTGGTGACCGGACCGCCCGCCTCGGTCCAGGCGGCCAGCCCCCCGTCCAGGACCCGGACCTCCGTGTGCCCCGCCCAGCGCAGGAGCCACCAGGCGCGCGCCGCCGCCCAGCCCAGCCCGCCGTCGTACACGATCACGGGGGTGTCCCGGCCGACCCCGGCCCGCCGCATGACCGCCCCGAAGGCGTCCGTGTCGGGCAGCGGGTGCCGCCCCTGCTTCCCGTCGCCCACCGGGCCGGCGAGCTCGTGGTCCAGGTCGACGAAGACCGCTCCGGGCAGGTGCCCGGCCTCGTACGCGGGACGCTGGTCGGGTCCGCCCAGCTGCCAGCGCACGTCCAGCAGCACCGGCGGGCGGGCGTCCGCGAGCCGGTCCCCGAGCTCGGCGGCGGAGATCAGGGGGGAGCCCTCTGAGGGGGTGTGGGTAGTCATGCGGCCCATCTTCCTCCCCGCCGGCGGGCGCCGTGTAACAACACCGACATCCGGAGCCCGTACCGATTCGGACATCTCTGCCCCGGACGCGGTGAAAGCGGCGCGGCCGGACGCACCGGGGCTCCGGGAGTGCGAGCATCTGGCCCACAACGTGCAGCGCAGCGTGCGCACTGGGGCACGGAGAGAGGCGGCCATGAGCGATTCGGGGATGCGGCGCGCGCCCGGCACACCGTGCTGGGTCAGCCTGATGGTGCACGGTCTGGGCGAGATCGAGGACTTCTACGCCGCCCTGTTCGGCTGGGAGTACGCCCCCGGCCCGGCCCAGCTCGGGCCGAACGTGCGGGCGTCCCTCAACGGGCAGGACGTGGCGGGCATCGGACAACTCCCGCCCGACCGGCACCTGCCGACGGCCTGGACCACGTACCTGGCGACGGACGACGCGGACTCGACCGCGGAGGCCATCCGCAGCTGCGGCGGCACGGTGGCGGTGGGGCCGCTGGACGCGGGCGGGGCGGGGCGGGTCGCGATCTGCTCCGACCCGATCGGGGCGGTGTTCGGGGTGTGGCAGGCGGGGGCGCACGTGGGCACCCGGCTGACCGGGGTGCACGGGACGCCGGCCTGGAACGAGCTGGTGACCCAGGACACGGGGGTGGGGAAGTTCTACCAGTCGGTGTTCGGGCACCTCACCGAGGCGGTGGTCTCGGCGGACATGGACTACCTGACGCTCCATCTGGAAGGGCGCCCGGTGGCCTCGGTGCACGGCGTGGGGCGGGCGCTGCCGCACGACCGGGGCGCGCACTGGATGACGTACTTCCAGGTCGACGACCCGGACGCGACGGCGGCCCTCGCGGCCGGACTCGGCGGCCGGATCCTCCAGCCGGGGCGCGAGGCGGAACGGGGCCGCACGGCGGTCCTGGCGGACCCGGAGGGCGCGGTCTTCACAGTCATCCACTGACCCCGCCCGGGGTACCGGGGCCGAGCCCCGAGCCTTCCAGCCCCGCGCGGGCACGCTCCAGCCCCGCCGGGCAACCTCCAGCCCCGCCGGCGCTTGAGGCGCGCGGTACGGGGCGGAGCCCCGGGCCTTCCAGCCCCGCGCGGGCACACCTACAGCCCCGCCGGCGCTTGAGGCGCGGGGTCTGGGGCAGAGCCCCGGGCCTTCCAGCCCCGCGCGGGCACGCTCCAGCCTCGCCGGGCAACCTCCAGCCCCGCCGGCGTTTGAGGCGCGCGGTACGGGGCGGAGCCCCGGGCCTTCCAGCCCCGCGCGGGCACACCTACAGCCCCGCCGGCGCTTGAGGCGCGGAGTCTGGGGCAGAGCCCCGGGCCTTCCAGCCTCGCGGGGCACACCTCCAGCCTCGGCGGGGGGGGGGGGGGGGGGGGGGGGGGGGGGGGGAAAGGGGGGGGGGGGGGGGGGGGGGGGGGAGGGGGGGGGGGGGGGGGGGGGGGGGGGGGG
>NZ_JBVIDV010000009.1:0-118077 GCF_055572195.1 Streptomyces sp. NPDC030809 | reverse complement strand
TCCTTCTCCCCCCCCCCCCCCCCCCCCCCCCCCTCCCCCCTCCCCTCCCCCCCTCCCCCCCCCCCCCCCCCCCCCCCCCCCCCCCCCCCCCCCCCCGAGGCTGGATTTCGCCCCGCAGGGTCGGATTGGACCCGCAGGGTCGGATTGGACCCGCAGGGTCGGATTGGACCCGCAGGGTCGGATTGGACCCGCAGGGGTCGGGGGGCCGGCGGCCCGGAATACGCCCCCACGGGTCGGACTTGACCCGCAGGGTCGGAGCGTCAGCCCCCGTTGACCGGCAGGACATCCGGCGAGAGCGCCCCGGCATGCGCCGCAGCCGAGGTCATCCGCCGCCGGTGGTGCCGCCGGCACAGCACCTCGTAACCGACCTGCTCCGCAGGCCGGTTGACGTCCCCGACCACGACCTGCTCGCCCTCGACCACCATCACCCCGCCCACCGTCCGCGCATTGTGCGTGGCCCGCGCCCCGCACCAGCACAGCGCCTCGACCTGGAGCTGCTCGATCCGGTCCGCCAGCTCGATCAGCCGCTGCGAGCCCGGGAAGAGCTTCGTCCGGAAGTCGGTGGTGATGCCGAAGGCGAAGACGTCCATGTCCAGGTCGTCGACGATCCGCGCGAGCTGGTCGATCTGGCCGGGGGCCAGGAACTGCGCCTCGTCGGCGATCACGTAGTCGGCCTTGCCGCCCGCCGAGAGCTCCCCCACCAGGTACGCGTACAGGTCCATCGTGTCGGTCACCTCGACCGCATCCGCGACCAGGCCCAGGCGCGAGGAGATCTTCCCCTCCCCGGCCCGGTCCTGGCGGGTGAAGATCACGCCCTCCAGCCCGCGGGCGGAGCGGTTGTGCGTGATCTGCAGGGCCAGGGTGCTCTTCCCGCAGTCCATGGTTCCGGAGAAAAAGACCAGTTCGGACATCAGGAGGAGGTGACCTTTCGGGTCGGGCGCACGGGCGCGGCGCAAGGATGGGGCGGACGGGGGACGGAGCGGCTAGAGCAGGGCGGCCCACGGCAGCGGGCCGGGCGACGACAGCGGCCGGGCGACGACGACGGCAGCGCCGCCGCTCAGGCGGAGCGGACCTCCAGCAGCGGGACGAGCTGCTCCGCCGCAGTCATCGAGCCGTGCATGCCGGCCAGCGCGGACTCGTTCGGCTCGTTCACCGAGGCGGTGATCGCCGCATCGGCCTGGGCGGCCGCGATCACGTCCCCGATCCGCCCCAGGACCCGCTCGTCGCACTCTCCCGGCGGGCCGAACCAGCCGCGGTCGAGCGCCTCCTCGCGGCTCGCCACCCAGAACCGGTCGCCGAGCACCTCGCGCCACACGGTCAGGACATCGGCCTCGGCGCCCGGTACGGCGTACACGTGCCGGGCCCGGCCCTCGCCGCCGAGCAGGGCCACCCCGGCGCCGAGCTCCCAGTCCTCGTCGAAGTCGATCCGCGCGTCCTCGTCGAAGGGGATGTCGACCATGCCGTGGTCGGCGGTCACGTACAGCGCGGTGCGCGGGGGCAGCTGCTCGGCGAGCCGCTGCACCAGCCGGTCCACGTACATGAGCTGCCCGCGCCAGGCGTCGGAGTCCACTCCGAAGCGGTGCCCGGCCCCGTCCAGCTCGCTGTAGTACGTGTAGACGAGCGAGCGGTCGCCGGCGGCCAGCCGCTCGGCCGCCAGGTCCATGCGCTCCTCGCCCGTCATCCGGCCGAGGAAGGTGCCGCCGCTCAGCGCGATCTTGGTGAGCGGGGTGCTCTCGAAGGCCGGGGAGGAGACCTGCGCGGTCGCCACCCCCGCCTCGTGGGCGAGCCGGAACACCGTCGGGTAGGGCTGCCAGGCTTGCGGCGGGGTCCAGGGGTTCCACCGCAGCTGGTTCATCAGCTCGCCGGTGGCGGGGTTGCGCACCGCGTAGCCGGGCAGCCCGTGGCGGGCCGGGGGCAGGCCGGTGCCGACGGAGGCCAGGGAGGTGGCGGTGGTCGCGGGGAAGCCGGCGGTGATCGGGCGGCCGGTGCCGCCCCGCGAGCTGCCGAGCAGGGAGGTCAGGTACGGGGCCTCGGCCGGGTGGGCCTTGATCTGCTCCCAGCCCAGCCCGTCGATCAGGAACACGCAGTTGCGGTCGGCGGGGGTGAGCTCCTCGATCGCGGCGGTGAACCCGGGTACACCGAGTCCCGCCGCGAGGGTGGGCAGCAGATCGGCGAGCGAGCCGGAGCCGTACGCGGGGACGGGGGCGCTCGCCGGGTCCAGGAGCTCGGGCTCCTGCCAGTCCTGCGCTGCGGACCAGCTCATCAGCGGGTCGGGGAGGAGGTCGCCGCGGTGGCCTCGGACAGCGCCTGGGCGAAGACGAGGGTCTGGCGGACCGCCTCGGGGCCGTCGCCGGCCTCGCTGACGCGCAGGCTGAGGTCGTCGGCGGTGGAGTTGCCGGTGTAGCCGTGGTCGGAGTCGCAGTTGGGGTCGCCGCAGGCGGCCGGCTCCAGGTCGATGCGGGAGACGGCGCCCCAGCCGATCGTGAGGACCACCTCGCGGGGCAGGGTGCCCGGGGTGTACGACTCGGGGTTCGCGACCACCCGGCTGAGCACGACGGACGCGATGCTGCCGAGCTTCACGGACTCGGTGGAGGTGGTCGCGTACGGCGACGGGGAGCCGGCGTCCGCGGCCTGCTCGTCGGTGTGGCTGACGATGAACCGGTGGTCGGTCAGGACCAGCACGGTGACGTGGCGGCGCACCTCGTTGGAGTCGAAGGTGGTCTCCTGGTGGACCAGGTACGACGAGATCGGCTCACCGCCCACGGCGGCCTCCACCGCCTCGGCCACGAGGGCCGGGTAGTAGCCGCTGCGCTCGATCGCTGCGCGCAGCCCCTGGGTGGTCGTACCGGATTTCGCCATGGGGTCCATCCTAAGGCCCGTACGGGGCGCCTCGACCTGCCCGGCGGCAGGGCCCGCGGGCAGGCGGCCGCAAGGGCCGCGGCGCTCAGTAGCTGGGCAGGGTCCGGGGCCCGAGGTCGGTGCGGGCCGGGGGGCGGGAGAGGCGGACCGTGGCGCCGAGGACGGAGAGGCCTTCGGCGGCGACGACCACCGGTTCCATCGAGACCCCGGCCACCTCGGGGTGCTCGTCGACGAGGCGCGAGACCCGCAGGAGCAGCTCCTCCAGTGCGGCCGTGTCCACGGGGTCGGCCCCGCGCCAGCCGAAGAGCAGGGGGGCGGCGCGCAGCGAGCGGACCAGCTCGGCGGCGTCCCGGTCGGTGGCGGGGACGAGCCGGTGGGCGGTGTCGCCGAGCAGTTCGGAGGCCACGCCTGCGAGCCCGAAGGAGAGCACCGCGCCGACGGCGGGGTCCACCACCGACCGGACCACGGTGTCCACGCCGCGCGGGGCCATGGCCTGGACGGCGGGCAGCAGCTCGGCGGGCGTGCCGAGGGCCTCGGTGAGCTCCTCGTAGGCCCGGCGCAGCTCCTCCTCGCTGCCGAGGTCGAGCCGTACGCCGCCCAGGTCGGGGCGGTGGCGCAGGTGCGGGGCGGTGGTCTTGAGGGCGACGGGGTAGCCGAGGCGGCGGGCCGCGGCGGCGGCCTCGTCGGGGGTGGGGGCGGGCAGGGTGGGGCGGACCGCGATCCCGTAGCAGCCGAGCAGGGCGTGCGCGTCGGCCGCGTCGAGGGTGCGGACGGCGTCCCCTTCGACCCCGTCGAGGAGGGCGGCGATCCGGTCGGCGGCCGCGGCGGTGTCGATGTCCTCGTACTCGGGGACGAGCCCGCCGCCCTCGGCGTTGCGGCGCCGCCACTGCCCGTACCGGACGGCCTCGGCGAGGGCCCGGACGGCGCGCTCGGCGGCGGGGTAGGCGGGGATCCGGGTGGCGGCGGTGAGGGCGGCGGGGAGTTCGTCGAGCTCCACGTGGACCACGGCGATCGGCTTGCCGGGCACCTCGGCGGCGGCCCCGCGCAGGGCCTGGGCGAGGTCCTCGGTGAGGGTGGTCTCGCCCACGGAGGGGATGGCGGTGACGATCACCGCGTCGTTGCCGGGGTCGGCGAGGGCCGCGGCGAGCGCGGCGCGGAAGTCGGCGGGGCCGGCGGCGGTGGTGAGGTCCTGCGGGGGGTGCGGGCGCAGCCCCTCGGTGAGGCAGGCGTCGTACGAGAGGACGCCCAGGGATTCGGAGTTGCCGAGGATGGCGATGTTCGGGCCGGCGGGCAGCGGCTGTTCGGCGAGGAGCAGTCCGGCGTCGACGAGCTCGGTGACGGTGCCGACGCGGATCACGCCCGCCTGCCGGAGGAGTTCGGAGACGGTGGCGTCGGGGAGGCGGGTCTCGGGCACGGCGTGTCCGGCGGGGCCGACCCCGCCGTGGCGGCCGCCCTTGGCGACGACGACGGGCTTGACGGCGGCGGTGCGGCGGGCGAGCCGGGTGAACTTCCGCGGGTTGCCGAGGGTTTCGAGGTAGAGGAGGGCCACGTCGGTGGCCGGGTCCTCGTACCAGTACTGGAGGACGTCGTTGCCGGAGACGTCGGCCCGGTTGCCGGCGGAGATGAAGGAGGACAGGCCGGCGCCGCGCCGGACGAGGGCGGAGAGCAGGGCGATGCCGATGGCCCCGGACTGGGTGAACAGGCCGGTCCGGCCGGGTTCCGGGTTGCCGGGGGCGAGGGAGGCGTTGAGGCCGGAGGCGGTGTTGATCACGCCGAAGGCGTTGGGGCCGATGATCCGCATGCCGTGGGAGCGGGCCTGGCGGACCAGCTCGCGCTGGCGCTCCAGCCCTTCGGGGCCGCTCTCCCCGTAGCCGGCGGAGAGCACGACCAGGCCCTGGACCCCGTGTTCCCCGCAGTCGGCGACGGCCTCGGGGACCCGCTCGGCCGGTACGGCGATGACGGCGAGGTCCACGCCGCCGGGGATCTCGCCGACGGAGCGGTGGGCGGGGGCCCCGGCGAGTTCGGTGGTGCCGGGGTCGAGGGCCTTGTTCACGGCGTGGACGGGTCCGGTGAAACCGCCGGCGAGGAGGTTCGCGAGGGCGGAGCGGCCGACCCCGTCCGGGCTGCGGCTGACGCCGACGACGGCGACGGAGCGGGGGTTGAGGAGCCGCTGCACCGAGCGGGCCTCGGCGCGCTGCTCGCGGGCCCGCTGGACGGCGAGGGACTCGGCGGTGGGCTCCAGGTCGAGGGTCAGGTGGACGGATCCGTCCTCGAAGCTGCGCTTCTGCTGGTAGCCGGCATCCGTGAACACCTTGATCATCTTGGTGTTGGCGGGCAGCACCTCGGCGGCGAACCGGCGGATGCCGCGCTCCCGGGCCACCGCGCCGATGTGTTCGAGGAGGGCGGAGGCGACCCCGCGGCCCTGGTGCGCGTCCTGGACGAGGAAGGCGACCTCGGCCTCGTCGGCGGGGAACGGGGCGGGGCGGCCGTCGGGGCCGATCCGGTCGTAGCGGACGGTCGCGATGAACTCGTCGCCGACGGTGGCGGCGAGGCCGACCCGGTCCACCTGGTCGTGGTGGGTGAAGCGGCGCACGTCCCGGTCGGAGAGCCGGGGGTAGGGGGCGAAGAAGCGGTAGTACTTCGACTCGTCCGAGACCTGCTCGTAGAAGCTGACCAGGCGCCCCGCGTCCGCGGCGGTGATGGGCCTGATCCGGGCGGTGCCGCCGTCGCGCAGCACCACGTCCGCTTCCCAGTGGGCGGGGTACGAGGGGTCCGACACCGTGGTCATGGGGGCAAGCGTACGGGTCCCCCTCGCGCGGCGTGTTAGGCAAGGCGGGACAAAGCGGTGCAAGCTGGGGAAGGCCGAACGGCAGGCTTTCACGGGCCGAAGGTCGGTCCGAGCATCCGGAGCGCCGTGAGAGACTGGTCTAGACAACCGTAAGAACCTGAAGGGCATCACCATGGCAGAGCGCCGCGTCAACGTCGGCTGGGCCGAGGGCCTGCACGCTCGTCCCGCCTCGATCTTCGTCCGTGCGGCGACGGCCTCCGGGGTCCCGGTGACCATCGCGAAGTCCGGCGGCGACCCGGTCAACGCCGGTTCCATGCTCGCGGTCCTGGGTCTGGGCGCCCAGGGCGGCGAGGAGATCGTCCTCGCCTCCGAGGCCGAGGGCGCGGACGCCGCACTCGACCGCCTGGCCAAGCTGGTCGAGGAGGGTCTCGAGGAGCTCCCCGAGACCGTCTGACCCGTCTCGGATCCCCTGCACGGCGCGGCGGGGCCGCAGTCTCCCGGAACACGGGACTGCGGCCCCGCCGTTTTCGCACCCGCGGGCCGCTGCGGAATTCCCCGGGGGATGCCGAATGAATTCGGGCAGCGGAAAGCCCGGCCCGGAAGGCCGTCAGAAAGCGGGCCCGAAGGCCGGGAGCCCGGAATTCACATCCGGCGCACGCATATCCGTTCTTTTTAGCGGGCGCCTGTTAAAGGCGGGAACCGGCCGTGTTGACGCGAGGTTGCGAACCCCTCACACGTCCGCCGTCCGGGCGGCGCAGCCGGTGGACGGCCACGGCCCGGTCCACGTGCCCGGCGGCGAGCGCCCGGGCCCGGGCGGCGTCCCCCCGCGCCACCGCGTCCACGATCGCCCCGTGCTCGGCCCAGGACTCGACGGGGTGCACCGGGGCGTCCACGGTGAACATCCACGCGGTCTTGTGCCGCAGCTGGGTGAGCATCGCGATCAGGCCGGGGCTGCCGGAGGCCTGGGCGAGCGTCTCGTGGAACCAGCCGCCCAGCGACCGCAGGTCCTCGCCCTGCCCCCGCCGGGCCCGGTCCTGGCCGAGCCGCACCAGCCCCCGCAGGACCTTCAGATGGGCCTCGGTGCGCCGCTGGGCGGCCCGGGCGGCCCCGAGGGGCTCCAGCAGCATCCGGACCTCCAGGAGGTCGGCCGCCTCCTGCTCGGTGGGCTCGGCCACGCAGGCGCCCGCATGCCGGCGCGTGGTCACGAACCCCTCGGACTCCAGGGTCCGCAGCGCCTCCCGCACGGGGACCCGGGAGACCCCGTACCGGCGGGCCAGCACCTCCTCGGTCAGCCGGCTCCCCGGCTCGAAGACACCGGAGACGATGTCCTCGCGGACGGCCGTGCACACCGCGTGCGCTGGAATACGCAAAACCGGACCTCCGCTCATCCCCCGCGAAAAACGCGGTCGGCGACCTCACCTCTGCGACTCTATTGCAGCACAGCGGAATTCCCGAGGGCGGCCGGAATTCGAATCCGGCCCTTTGGCGATCCTTTGCCCGCCGCCCGCCGCTCGCCTCCCACCCACCGGGCCGCAGCCGTCGGCCGCCCGCAGCGGTCCGGGTACGCCGAAGGCCCCGGCTCGGTGGGAGCCGGGGCCTTCGGAGGGCCTGCGGGCGCGTCGCGCCGCGGCCGGAGGTCAGATGGTGACGCCGTGCGAGCGCAGGTACGCGATCGGGTCGATGTCCGAGCCGTAGTCGGCGCCGGTGCGGGCCTCGAAGTGCAGGTGCGGGCCGCTGGAGTTGCCCGTGGAGCCCGACAGGCCGATCTGCTGGCCCGGGGTGACCTGCTGGCCGACGACCACGGACAGCGAGGACATGTGGCCGTACTGGGTGTAGGAGCCGTCGTTGTGCTTGATGACGACGTTGTTGCCGTACGCCCCGCCCCAGCCGGCCTCGACCACGGTGCCCATGCCGACCGCGTGCACCGAGGTGCCGGAGGCCGCGTGGAAGTCGATGCCGGTGTGGCTGCCGGAGGACCACATGCCGCCGCCGGCCTTGTACTGGGTGCTGACGTAGGAGCCGTCGAGGGGGGCGACGAACTGCAGCAGGCGCTTGCGCTCGGCCTCGCGGGCGGCGCGCTCCTTGGCCTCGCGCTCGGCCTTCGCCTTCGCCTCGGCCTTGGCGCGGGCCTCGGCGGCGCGCTGCTTGGCCTCGGCCTCGGCCTGGGCCTTCGCGGCGGCGATCTCGGCGGCCTGCGCCTGGGCGGTGGCCTGGGCCTCGATCTGGCCGGCCATGTCCTCGGCGACCACGACGGTGTTGAGGCCGGTGTCCTCGAACTTCTCGGGGGCCGTGTCGGCGGCGAACGCCGGGCCTGCGAGCGAGCCCACGACTCCGGTGGCGGCGAGGGCGGTGACCCCGGCGATGCCGGCGGCCTTGCGGTTCATGCGGCTGGAACCACGGTGCTTGCCGGTGGGACGGCTGCCAAACGCCATGAAGGGGCTGATCCTTTCCTTCCCTCTCGCCTACCGGGTTAGCTGACGGGTTCGGAGCAGGAAGGTCTCCTACGGGCCCCCTCTGGCGAGGCGGTCCGATTCACCCCAGGGACTGATGTGGGTCCCCGGCTCCCCAGGCTCGCGCCTGACGGGGACTCGGCGATTGCTGTCCGGTGCCGCGGGTGCGGCGCTTACAGCTGACGGACAGCAAGCCCGACGCTAGGCGGATCATCATCCGATCACCAAACAGACGCGCGTTTTTGTGGCGTACGCCACGACCCATACGGGCAGCCAACCCACCTAAACGGACAAGCGGGACACAAAGGGGCCCTGACGGATTTTCCGCCAGGGCCCCTCGGCTTCAGGCCGCCTCCGGGCGGCCCGGCGGGCTCAGTTGGAGACCACCGTGACCTCGCCGATGCCCAGCGCCCGCACCGGCGCCTCGATCTGCGCGGCGTCGCCGACGAGCACGGTCACGAGCCGGTCCACCGGGAAGGCGTTGACGACCGCCGAAGTGGCCTCCACCGTCCCGGTTTCGGCCAGGCGCGCGTACAACTGCGCCTGGAAGTCGTCCGGGAGCTCCTGCTCCACCTGGTCGGCGAGGGTGCCCGCGACCGCCGCGGCGGTCTCGAACTTCAGCGGGGCCACGCCCACCAGGTTCTGCACGGCCACGTCGCGTTCGGCGTCGGTCAGGCCGCCCTCGGCCAGGGTCCGCAGCACCTTCCAGAGGTCCTCCAGCGCGGGCCCGGTGTTCGGGGTGTCCACCGAGCCGCTGATGGCGAGCATGGCCGCCCCCGTGCCCCCGGCGGTGGAGCGCAGCACCTGGCCGAAGGCCCGGACCCCGTACGTGTAGCCCTTCTCCTCGCGCAGGACCTTGTCGAGCCGCGAGGTGAGGGTGCCGCCGAGGCAGTACGTGCCGAGCACCTGGGCCGGCCACACGCGGTCGTGCCGGTCGGCGCCGATCCGGCCGATGAGCAGCTGGGTCTGGACGGCCCCCGGGCGGTCGACGATGACCACGCGGCCGGTGTCGTCGGCGGTGATCGCCGGGACCGGGCGCGGCTCCGCGGTGCCGCCCGTCCACGTGCCGAGGGTGTCCGCGAGGACCGCGTCCAGGTCGGTGCCGCTCAGGTCTCCGACGACCACCGCGGTGGCCGTGGCGGGGCGCACGTGGGCCTCGTAGAAGGCGCGGACGGCGGCGGCGTCGATCCGGGCCACCGTCTCCTCGGTGCCCTGGCGCGGCCGGGACATCCGAAGGGAGGCCGGGAACAGCTCCTTGGAGAGCTGCTTGGCCGCCATCCGCGAGGGGTTGGCCAGCTCGTGCGGGATCTCGTCGAGGCGGTTGCGCACCAGCCGGTCCACCTCGCTGTCGGCGAAGGCGGGGGCGCGCAGGGCCTCGGCGAGCAGGCCGACGGCCTTGTGCAGCCGGGAGACCGGGACCTCCAGCGAGACCCGGACGCCCGCGTGGTCGGCGTGCGCGTCGAGGGTGGCCCCGCAGCGCTCCAGCTCGGCCGCGAACTCCTCGGCGGAGTGCTTGTCGGTGCCCTCGGACAGGGCGCGGGCCATGATGGTGGCCACGCCGTCCAGGCCCTCCGGCTCCGCGTCCAGCGGGGCTGCCAGGATGACCTCCACGGCCACCACCTGCTGGCCGGGGCGGTGGCAGCGCAGCAGCGTCAGGCCATTGGCCAGGGCGCCGCGCTCCGGGGCCGGGAAGGCCCAGGGCTTCGCCTCGCCCGCCTGCGGGCGGGGGTGGAAGGTCATGGTGGCTGCGGTCGCGTCGCTCACTGGGCCGCCTTCTCGGTCTCGTCGTGCTGTTCGGTGGCCGCGTCTGCGTCCTGCTCGTCCTCGTCTTCGCCGGAGTCCGCGGACCCGCCGGTCGGCTCGTACACGAGCACTGCGCGGTTGTCGGGGCGCAGCCGGGCGGCGGCCACGGCCTGCACCTCCTCTGCGGTGATGTCGAGGACCCGCTCGACCGCGGTCAGCGCGAGCTGCGGGTCGCCGAAGAGGACGGCGTACCGGCAGAGTTCGTCGGCGCGGCCGGCGACGGTGCCCAGCCGGTCCAGCCACTCGCGCTCCAGCTGGGCCTGGGCCCGCTCCATCTCCTCGGCCGTGGGCCCCTCGGCGGCGAAGCGCGCGAGCTCCTCGTCGACCGCGGCCTCGATGCGCGGCACCTCGACCCCGCCGGAGGTCTTGACGTCCAGCCAGCCCAGCGAGGGGGCGCCGGCCAGCCGCAGCAGGCCGAAGCCGGCGGCCACGGCCGTCTGGTCGCGGCGCACCAGGCGGTTGTGCAGCCGGGAGGACTCGCCGCCGCCGAGCACGGTCAGGGCGAGGTCCGCGGCGTCGCACTCGCGGGTGCCGTCGTGGGGCAGCCGGTAGGCGGCCATCAGGGCGCGGGCGGGCACGTCCTCGGCGATCTCCTCGCGCAGCTGGCCGCCCATGATCTCGGGCAGCGAGCCGTCCCGCGGCGGCTGCTTGCCGTCGTGGGAGGGGATGGAGCCGAAGTACTTCTCGATCCAGGCGAGGGTCTGCTCGGGGTCGATGTCGCCGACGACCGACAGCACCGCGTTGTTGGGCGCGTAGTACGTGCGGAAGAAGTTCCGCGCGTCCTCCAGCGAGGCGGCGTCCAGATCGGCCATCGAGCCGATCGGGGTGTGGTGGTACGGGTGGCCCTCGGGGTAGGCGAGGGCGGTCAGGCGCTCGAAGGCGGTGCCGTACGGCACGTTGTCGTAACGCTGGCGGCGCTCGTTCTTGACGACGTCGCGCTGGTTCTCCATCGACTCCTCGTCGAGGGCGGTCAGCAGCGACCCCATGCGGTCGGCCTCCAGCCAGAGGGCGAGCTCCAGCTGGTGGGCGGGCATGGTCTCGAAGTAGTTGGTCCGCTCGAAGCTCGTCGTGCCGTTCAGGGACCCGCCCGCACCCTGGACCAGCTCGAAGTGCCCGTTGCCGGGTACGCTCGCCGAGCCCTGGAACATCAGGTGCTCGAAGAGGTGAGCCAGTCCGGTGCGCCCCTTGACCTCGTGGCGCGAACCGACGTCGTACCAGAGGCAGACCGCGGCGACCGGGGTCAGGTGGTCCTCGGAGAGCACCACGCGCAGGCCGTTGGCCAGGCGGTGCTCGGTAGCCGACAGGCCGCCGGTGGCGTCCTGAGCTGTGGCCGTGTGACCCATGGGCATGTGATCCCTTCGATCGCGATACAGGGTTTTCTGTCAGCCCTGCCACTGTATGCAAGCGTGCCGACACCCGGAGAAGTTCCCGGACCCCCCGGGTCGGGGTCGGCGTTGTCAGAGCGGCGGTCCACAATGGACCGCGTCAGACCCAGACCTTGGTAAGGAGCCGCAGCAGCGATGGCCCGCCGCAGCACGAAGACCCCGCCGCCGGAGGATTTCGAGGAGAAGATCCTCGACATCGACGTCGTCGACGAAATGCAGGGCTCCTTCCTCGAGTACGCGTACTCGGTGATCTACTCCCGCGCCCTGCCCGACGCCAGGGACGGCCTGAAGCCGGTGCACCGCCGCATCGTCTACCAGATGAACGAGATGGGCCTGCGCCCCGACCGGGGGTACGTGAAGTGCGCCCGCGTCGTCGGCGAGGTCATGGGCAAGCTGCACCCGCACGGCGACGCGTCGATCTACGACGCCCTGGTGCGCATGGCGCAGCCGTTCTCCATGCGGGTGCCGCTGGTGGACGGGCACGGCAACTTCGGTTCGCTCGGCAACGACGACCCGCCGGCCGCGATGCGGTACACCGAGTGCCGCATGGCCGATGCGACCTCGCTGATGACCGAGTCCATCGACGAGGACACCGTCGACTTCTCCCCCAACTACGACGGTCAGGAGCGGGAGCCGGTCGCGCTGCCCGCCGCGTACCCGAACCTGCTGGTCAACGGCTCCTCGGGGATCGCGGTCGGCATGGCCACCAACATGCCCCCGCACAACCTGGGCGAGGTCATCGCCGCCGCCCGCCACCTGATCCGGTACCCGCAGGCGGACCTGGAGGCGCTGATGCGCTTCGTGCCGGGTCCCGACCTGCCGACCGGCGGCCGCATCGTCGGCCTGGCGGGCATCAAGGACGCGTACGAGAACGGCCGCGGCACCTTCAAGATCCGCGCCACGGCTTCCGTGGAGAACGTGACGGCCCGCCGCAAGGGCCTGGTGGTCACGGAACTGCCGTTCACCGTGGGCCCCGAGAAGGTCATCGCCAAGATCAAGGACCTGGTCGGCTCGAAGAAGCTCCAGGGCATCGCCGACGTCAAGGACCTCACCGACCGCTCGCACGGCCTGCGCCTGGTCATCGAGATCAAGAACGGCTTCCACCCGGAGGCGGTACTCGAGCAGCTGTACAAGTTGACGCCGATGGAGGAGTCCTTCGGCATCAACAACGTCGCCCTGGTCGACGGCCAGCCGCTCACCCTCGGCCTCAAGGAACTCCTGGAGGTCTACCTCGACCACCGCTTCGAGGTGGTCCGGCGCCGCAGCGAGTTCCGCCGCACCAAGCGCCGCGACCGGCTGCACCTGGTCGAGGGCCTGCTCGTGGCCCTGCTCGACATCGACGAGGTCATCCGCCTGATCCGCTCCAGCGAGAACTCGGCCCAGGCCAAGGAGCGCCTGATCGGGCACTTCTCGCTGAGCGAGGTGCAGACCCAGTACATCCTCGACACCCCGCTGCGCCGCCTGACCAAGTTCGACCGGCTGGAGCTGGAGTCGGAGCGCGGCCGCCTCACCGGCGAGATCGACGAGCTGACCGGGATCCTGGAGTCCGACGCCGAACTGCGCAAGCTGGTCTCGGCGGAACTGGCCGCGGTCGCCAAGAAGTTCGGCACCGAGCGCCGCACCGTCCTGCTGGAGTCGGCGGGCGCCCAGACCGCCGCGGTGCCGCTGGAGGTCGCGGACGACCCCTGCCGCGTCCTGCTGTCCTCGACCGGTCTGGTGGCCCGCACCACCACCGGCGAGCCGCTGCCCGAGGGCGACGGCAAGCGCGCCCGGCACGACCTGATCGTCTCCTCGGTGCTGGCGACCGCGCGGGCCGAGGTGGGCGCGGTGACCTCGGCGGGCCGGCTGCTGCGGCTGCCGGTCATCGACCTGCCGCAGCTGCCCGACACCCACGCGGCGCCCCACCTGGCCGGCGGCGCGCCCCTCACCGAGTTCCTGTCCGGGCTGGACCCGGACGAGAAGGTGGTCTGCCTGACCACGCTCGACGAGTCCTCGCAGGGCCTGGCGCTGGGCACCGAACAGGGCGTGGTCAAGCGCGTCGTGCCGGACTACCCGGCGAACAAGGAGGAGCTGGAGGTCATCACCCTCAAGGAGGGCGACCGGATCGTCGGCGCGGTGGAGCTGCGCACCGGCGAGGAGGACCTCGTCTTCATCACCGACGACGCCCAGCTGCTGCGCTACCCGGCCGGCCAGGTCCGGCCGCAGGGCCGTCCGGCCGGCGGCATGGCCGGCATCAAGCTGTCCGAGAACGCGAAGGTCATCCACTTCTCGGCGGTGGACCCGGCCGCCGAGGCCTACGTGTTCAGCGTGGCCGGCTCGCACGGCACCCTGGACGACTCGGTGGCCACCGCCAAGCTGACCCCGTTCGACCAGTACCCGCGCAAGGGCCGGGCCACCGGCGGCGTGCGCTGCCAGCGGTTCCTGAAGGGCGAGGACCTGCTGGTGCTCGCCTGGGCCGGCGCCGGCCCCGCCCGCGCGGCCACGGCCAACGGCTCCCCGGCGGAGCTCCCGGCGCCCGACCCCCGCCGCGACGGTTCGGGCACCGCGCTGACCGCCCCGGTGGCGGCGGTCGCCGGACCCGCCCTGTAGTTCAGGCGGATCCCGTCGGATCCGCCCCGGATCAGGCCCGGTCGTCCCGGTCGGGCCTGATCCGTCGCGCCCTCAATTACAGTCGGTGGCAGGGACCGGAGACAGGGGTGGGCGCAGCGGATGAGCCGTCGATCGAGCGGGCCGGCCGGCATCTGGGCCGAGGCCCGGCGGCAGCAGGACCAGGCCGTGCTGGCGCAGCAGCGGGAGAGCGAGCGCCGGCAGCGGGAGTACGAGCGGGAGGTGGCGCGCAGTCAGCGCGAGCACCAGGCGGCGTACCGTCGGCACCGCGAGGCCGAGGCCCGGCGGCAGACCGAGGCGATCGAGGCCGAAGCGGCCCGGCTCCAGGGGATGCTGGCCGCCGGCTGCCGTGCTCCGGCCTTCCGCACGGCCACGATGCACCGCACCCCGGACCTGCCGCCCTTCGACCCCGGCGCCCTGGGCCGTCCCGTCCCGATGCCCGAACTGCGGTACTTCCAGCCGCAGACCTGGGCGCTCACCGCCGCCCGGCGCGAGCGCGCCGAGCGCGAGGCGCACGCCCGCTACACCGAGGCCTGGCAGACCGCGCAGGCCGCCGAGGCCCGGCGGCGGCAGGAACTCGCGGAGTACCGCGCAGCCTACGACCGCTGGGCGGAGGAGCAGCTGGCCGGGGTCCGCGCCCACAACGAGGGGCTGGCCGCCCAGGCGCAGGCCCTGCGCGCCGGGGACCCGGAGGCGGTGGTGGACTACTTCTCCGCCGCCCTGTACGCCTCCGCGGCCTGGCCGCAGGAGCTCCCCCGGCAGGTGGCGGCGGCGTACGACGGCCGAACCCGCGAACTCGTCCTGGCCTGGGAGCTGCCCGGGTACGCAGTGGTCCCCCAGGCGAGGTCGGTGCGGTACGTGGCGGGTTCCGACGAGCTCCGGGAGACGGCCCGTCCGGTCACGCAGCGCCGGAGCCTGTACCGCGACGTGCTCGCCCAGAGCCTGCTGCTGGTGCTCCGCGAGGTGTACGCGGCGGACGAGTTCGGGGCGCTGGACTCGGTGGTGGTCAACGGCTTCGTGGACGACCACGATCCGGTGACGGGCCGCCGGGCCCGGCTGGTGCTGGCGACCGTCACGGCCCCCCGTGCCGCCTTCGAGGGGCTGCACCTGGAGCAGGTGAGCGCGGTGGACTGCCTGGTGGAGGGCCTGCGCGGGCAGCTGTCCGCCCGTCCCGACCAGCTGTCCGCGGTACGCCCCGGCCGGATGCCGGAGGAGGTCGGCGCCGAGGTGGTCACGCACGGCGGCGCGGTCGCGGGCCGGGAGCCGCACGATGACGAGCCGGACCTGTTCGCGATGGACCCGATCGACTTCGAGCACCTGGTCGCCGAACTGTTCCGGGCGATGGGCATGGAGGCGGTGACCACCCAGCGCTCGGGGGACGGCGGGGTGGACGTGGAGGCCGTGGACCCGGCCCCGATCCGGGGCGGGCGGATCGTGGTCCAGGTCAAGCGCTACCGGAACACGGTGCCGCCGACGGCGGTACGGGACCTGTACGGGACGGTCCAGGACGCCGGGGCGAACAAGGGCGTCCTGGTCACGACCTCGTCCTTCGGCCCGGGCTCCCACCGCTTCGCGGAGGGCAAGCCGCTGGAGCTGGTCTCCGGAGCGGACCTGGTCGGCCTGCTGCACCGGCACGGGCTGCGGGGCCGCCTGGGGACGGGTCCGGGCAGCGGGACCGCAGGACGGCCGGCCGGCGCACGGCCGGCGTCCGGCGGGGGCACCCGCTCGCGGGCCGGGTCCGGGTCCCGCTCCGGCCCCGCGCGGTCCACGGCACCGGCCCCCGGCGCGGCCGGTGCCGGTGCCGCGGCCGGTGCCGACAGCCGGACCGTGCAGCTTCCGGCCCAGCGGTCCGCCCCGGAGCACAACGTGCTGGGCATGTCCTGGTCGGGCCCGGTCGTGCTCGACGTGTGCGCCCTGGTCTGCACCGGCAACCGGGCGCTCGGCGACGAGCACTTCGTCTACTTCAACAACCCGCAGACCCCGGACGGCGCGGTCCGCGCCCGCGCGCACACCGCGCCCGACAAGGCCGCCGTGGAGGTGGCCTTCGAGGCCCTGCCCGCCCCGGCCGACCGCCTGGTGCTCGTGGCCGCGGTGGACCCGGAGGCGAACCCGGCGGCCGACCTGTCCGGGTTCACCGAGGCCCGGATCCGGCTGCTGGACCCGTCCGGCGAGGAGCTCGGGGAGCTCGAGGTCTCCGACGGCCGGCCGGGCGAGACGGCCCTGGTCCTCGGGTCCTTCCGGCGACGGGCTAACGGCGACTGGGACTTCGTGGCCGGCGGCAAGGGCTACCGCGGCGGCCTGGCCGACCTGCTCGGGGACTACGGCATCGACGTGGCCTGATCCCACACCTCGTCGGGATCGGCCACCGCACCGCCGGAGCCCGGGTCCCCGGGCGCGGACCCGGACCCGGCCCCCTCCGCTTCGTCCGCGCGCGGTCCGGCGTACCGCAGGACCCCCCACATCGCCTCCGGCGCGGTGTCCTGCGGCCTCGGCTCCCGGCAGGCCGTGAGCTCGGCGAGCAGGGCGGGCCCGTCGGTGCCGGACCCGATGAGGACGAGCCGGGTCAGCCGCTCCTCGCCCCGGCCCCAGGGTTCCGGGTCGAAGCGCAGGAACCGGCCCACGGCGTGGATCCCGTACTTCTCCCCGTGGCCGGGGACCCCGAAGTACACCTGCCCCTTGATCCGGTAGAGGCCGGCGGGCCTGCGGTCGAGGAAGTCGATGAACCGCCGCGGGCTCAGGGCCTGGGCGGACTCGAACTCGACGGTCTCGTACGCGGTGTGCAGATGGCCTTCGTGCCCGGCGCGGTCCGCACCGCCCGCCGCCCGCTCGGCCTCCTCCGCCTCGGCGACCAGGTCCTCGAAGGAGAGCTGCCCGCGGGTCTCGGTCCACGGCCGCCGGTCGAACAGCAGCCCGGGGTCGATCCGGCCGTGCTCGGCCCGCACCAGCGGTGTCCCCGGACACAATCCGCGCACCACCGCCTCGATCCGGTCCAGCTCGGCGGGGGCGGCCCGGTCGGCCTTGTTGAGGACGACGAGGTCGGCGACGGTGAGGTGCCGGTCGGTCTCGGGATGCCGGGCCCGGGTCGCGTCGAACTCGGCCGCGTCCACGACCTCCACCAGGCCGCCGTACCGGACCGCCGGGTTTTCGCCCGCCACCAGCATCCGGACCAGCTCCTGCGGCTCCGCCAGCCCGCTCGCCTCGATGACGATCACGTCGATCCGGTGCACGGGCGCCGCGAGCTTCTCCAGGTACGCGTCCAGCTCGCTGCCGTCGACCGCGCAGCACAGGCAGCCGCCGCCGAGGGAGACCATCGAGTCCCCGACCTGGCCGGCCACCTTCATCGCGTCGATCTCGATGGAGCCGAAGTCGTTGACGACCACCCCGATGCGGGTGCCCCGGCTGCTGCGCAGGAGGTGGTTGAGCACGGTGGTCTTCCCGGAACCGAGGAATCCGGCGAGGACGATGACGGGGATGGGCTGCCTGCTGCTCACCCGCCCGATGGTAGCCAGCCGCCGGCCCGACTCCGGGTTCCGGAAACCGCCCGGACCGATTTACCGTTCGTACTCATGAGCGCGACACCGGGACGGGACGGCAGGCCGGGACACCTCAGGCGGATGCTGCCCCGCCGGGTGTTCTCGCAGGTCCTGCTGATGCAGCTGGCCATCGCGGCGGGCGTGGCCGTGCTGGCCACCGGCCTGTTCCTGGCCCCGCTCGGCAGCCAGCTCGACGACCAGGCCATGCGGCGGGCCCTCGCCATCGCGCAGAGCACCGCGGCCGACCCCCGGCTGGCGGCGGACGTGCTGGCGACCCGCCCGGCGCCGGACGGCCCGGTGCAGGCCGCCGCGGAACGGGTCCGCCTGGCCACGGGGGCCGAGTACGTGGTCGTCCTCGACCGCCAGGGCATCCGCCGCTCCCACCCGAGCCGCAACCGGATCGGCCGGCACGTCTCCACCGACCCCGGCGAGGCCCTGGCCGGCCGGGAGGTCATGGAGATCGACGACGGCACCCTCGGGCGCACGGCCCGCGGCAAGGTGCCGCTGCGCGACCCGAGCGGACGGATCGTCGGCGCCGTCTCGGTCGGCATCGCGTACGACAGCGTCCGCGACCGCCTCCTCGGCGCCATCCCCGGCCTGCTCGCCTACGCGGGCGGTGCACTGGCCGTGGGCGCGCTCGCCGCCTACCTGATCTCCCGGCGCATCCAGCGGCAGACCCGCGACCTGGCCTTCTCCGACATCTCGGCGCTGCTCGCCGAGCGCGAGGCGATGCTGCACTCGCTGCGCGAGGGCTTCGTCGCCCTCGACCCGGACGGCCGGATCCGGCTCGTGAACGACGAGGCCCAGCGGCTGCTGGGCCTGGGCCCGGACGCCGCGGGCCGCCCCCTCGACGAGGTCCTCGGCGGCGGACGCACCGCCGACGTGCTGGCCGGCCGGGTCACCGGCGAGGACCTGCTGGCCGTCCAGGGGCCCCGGGTGCTGGTCGCCAACCGGATGCCCACCGAGGACGGCGGCGCCGTCGCCACCCTGCGCGACCGCACCGAACTGGAGCAGCTCGGCCGCGAGCTGGACTCCACCCGCGGCCTGATCGACGCCCTGCGCGCCCAGGACCACGAGCACGCCAACCGGCTGCACACCCTGCTCGGCCTGCTGGAGCTCGGTCTCCACGAGGAGGCCGCCGCCTTCCTCACGGAGGTCGTGGGCGTGCACCGGGCCACGGCGGAGCAGGTCACCGAGAAGGTGCAGGACCCGCTGCTCGCGGCCCTGCTGGTGGGCAAGGCGACCGTCGCGGCCGAGCGCGGGGTGGCCCTGCGGCTCTCCCCGGACACCCTCCTCCCCGACCGCCTGGTCGATCCTCGCGGTCTCGTCACGATCCTCGGCAATCTGGTGGACAACGCCCTGGACGCGGCCGTCGCCTCCCGGGACCCGCAGGTCGAGGTGGCCCTCGGGACGGACGGGCGGGCCGTGGTGGTACGCGTCCGCGACAGCGGACCCGGAGTGCCCGCCGAGCAGCGCGAGCAGATCTTCACCGAGGGCTGGTCGACGAAACAGCCCCAGGCGCACGGCAAGCGCGGCCTCGGCCTCGCGCTGGTGCGCCGCCTGGCGGAGCGGCAGGGCGGCACCGCGCACGCCGGCGGAGCGGCCGACGGCGGGGCGGAATTCGCCGTCGTACTCCCGGAGGCCCTGCGGTGAGCGACCGGGTGATCGACGTCCTCGTGGTGGACGACGACAAGGGCGTCGCTCTGGTCAACGCGGCGTACGTGGCGAAGGTTCCCGGGTTCCGGGCCGTCGCACAGGTCCACTCGGCGGCCGAGGCGCTGGCCTACGTCGAACGGCACCCGGTGGACCTCGTCCTGCTGGACCACTACCTGCCCGACGGCAACGGGCTGGACCTCGTACGGCGGCTGCGCGGGCTCGGCCGGCACACCGACGTGATCATGGTGACGGCGGCCCGGGACCTCGCCACGGTGCAGTCCGCGATGCGCCTGGGAGCCCTCCAGTACCTCGTCAAACCCTTCGCCTTCGCCGGGCTCCGGACCAAGCTGGAGGCGTACGCGTCCCTGCGCCGCACCCTGGCCGCCGGCGGCGAGGCCGAACAGGCCGAGGTGGACCGGATCTTCGGCGCCCTGGCCACGGCCGCCACCCCGGTGGAACTGCCCAAGGGCCACTCCCCCACCACGGCCGAGCTGGTCCGGCAGGTGCTGATGGCCGCCGGGGGCACCCTGTCGGCCCAGGAGATCGCCGACCGGGCCGGGGTGAGCCGCCAGACCGCCCAGCGCTACCTGAAGCTGCTGGAGCGCAGCGGACGCGTCCGACTGAGCCTGCGGTACGGGGAGACGGGACGCCCCGAGCACCGGTACGCCTGGGTCGCAGCCGGCTCCTGAGCGGCCGCCGGCTCACGGGGGCCGCGGGGCCGCTACACCGCCCCGGCCCCCGTGAGCGAGCGCACCTCGGTCTCCGCGTGCCGGGCCTCGTCCGGCACCTCGCGTGAGGTGACGGTGCCCAGCCAGCCGGCGAGGAAGCCCAGCGGGATGGAGACGATGCCCGGGTTCTGCAACGGGAATACCTGGAAGTCGGCGCCGGGGAACAGGGCCTCGGGGCTGCCGGAGACCACGGGCGAGAGCAGCACCAGCAGCACGGCCGGGACCAGCCCGCCGTACACCGACCAGACCGCGCCCCGGGTGGTGAACCCGCGCCAGAACAGCGAGTACATCAGCACCGGAAGGTTCGCCGAGGCCGCGACCGCGAAGGCGAGGCCCACGAGGAAGGCCACGTTGAGGTCCTGGGCGAGGAGCCCGAGCCCGATCGCGGCGGCACCGATGCCCACCGCGGCCGCCCGCGCCACGGCCACCTCGCTGCGCTGCCGGGCGTGCTTGCGCCGCAGCGAGGCGTACAGGTCGTGGGCGACGGAGGCGGAGGAGGCGAGGGTGATGCCGGCGACCACCGCGAGGATCGTGGCGAAGGCGATGGCGGCGACCACCGAGAACAGCACGGTCCCGCCGGTGGTGTCACTGCCGCCGCCCAGGAACAGGGCGAGCAGCGGGACGGCGGTGTTCCCCGCCGCGTTGGAGGCGCGCACCTCTTCGGGGCCGACCAGGGCGGCGGCACCGAACCCGAGCACGATGGTCATCAGGTAGAAGCCGCCGATGAGGCCGATCGCCCAGACCACCGAGCGGCGGGCCGCCCGCGCGGTCGGCACGGTGTAGAAGCGGGACAGGATGTGCGGCAGCCCGGCCGTGCCGAGCACCAGCGCGATGCCGAGGCTGAGGAAGTCGAAGCGCGCGGTCCAGTCCCCGCCGTACTTCAGCCCCGGGCCGAGGAACCGGTCCCCGTGCCCGCTGCGCTCGGCGGCGGACAGCAGCAGCCGGTTGAAGTCCCCGTGGAAGCGCACGAGGACGAGCACGGTCAGCGCGACCGCCCCGCCCATGAGCAGCACCGCCTTGACGATCTGGATCCAGGTGGTGGCCCGCATGCCCCCGAAGGCCACGTAGACGACCATCAGCGCGCCCACCGCGACCACCGTCCAGGCGCGCGCCGCCCCGCCGCCCCCGCCGAGCAGCAGGGTCACCAGGCTGCCCGCGCCGACCATCTGGGCCACGAGGTAGAGCACCGAGACGGTCACGGAGGAGATGCCGGCGGCGATCCGCACGGGCCGCTCGCTCATCCGCGCGGCCACCACGTCGGCCAGGGTGAAGCGGCCGCAGTTGCGGACCAGTTCGGCCACGAGGAAGAGCACGACGAGCCAGGCCACGAGGAAGCCGACGGAGTAGAGCAGGCCGTCGTAGCCGAAGAGGGCGATCAGGCCGGAGATCCCCAGGAAGGAGGCTGCGGACATGTAGTCGCCCGCGATGGCGAAACCGTTCTCCATGGGCGAGAAGAGCCGGCCGCCGGCGTAGAACTCCTCGGCCGAGCCCCGCCGGTTGCGGCTCACCCACGTGGTGATCGCCAGGGTGACCGCGACGAAGCTGCTGAACAGGACCAGGGCGAGGGTCTGGTGACCGGGCGCCGCCCCGGCCGTGAGCCCGCCCGCCGCCAGGGCCGGCCCGTTCACCGGCCGCCCTCCCGGCCGCGCTCCTGCTCGAAGACCGTCCAGCGCAGGTCGAGTGCGGCCCGGTCCCGCCGCAGCCGGGCGTGCCGGGCGTAGGCCCAGGTCAGCAGGAAGGTGGAGAGGAACTGCCCGAGCCCGGCGATCAGGGCCACGTTCACCGCCCCGAGCACCGGGCGTGCCATCAGCCCGGGCGCGGCCACGGCGGTGAGCACGTACGCGAGGTACCAGGCGAGGAAGGCGAGCGTGGCGGGGACGACGAAGCGGCGGTAGCGGCTGCGCACCTCCTGGAAGGCGGCGCTGCGCTGGACCTCGAGGTAGACCCCGGCCGCGCCGGTCTCCGCCCGGTCCGCGCGGTCGGCGCCGACGGTGCGGGCCGGGCCGGCCGGCTCCCCGCCCTCCCCCCAGCCCGAGGCGAGCGCGTCGTACCAGGGGTCGTCCAGCCGGATCGTTCCGGCATCACGCCCTTCGTGCTTGTCCACCGAACACTCCTTGCCCGCTGACGCATAGGCTGCGTGCCCACAAGGATGTGCGGAGGGGCGGTTTCCGGACTGGTGTCTTGGTGCTCTTCACCCCATCAGGTGACGGGGTGAAGAGCGCCGTGCGTCCGCGGGCCCGCCGGCCCGGCCGCGGTCAGGCGTCGATGCGCGAGCGGTCCAGGGTGGCCGCGGAACCGGTGATGAACTCCTTGCGCGGGGCCACCTCGTTGCCCATCAGCAGGTCGAAGACCTGCTCCGCCGAGTCCAGGTCGCCGATGTTGATCCGGCGCAGGGTGCGGTGGCGCGGGTCCATGGTGGTCTCCGCGAGCTGGTCGGCGTCCATCTCGCCGAGGCCCTTGTAGCGCTGGATGGAGTCCTTGTAGCGGATCCCCTTGCGCTGGTACTCCAGCAGCGTCTGGCGCAGCTCGTTGTCGGAGTACGTGTACACGTACTTGTCCTGGCCCTTCTTGGGCTGGACGAGCTCGATCCGGTGCAGCGGGGGCACTGCGGCGAAGACCCGGCCGGCCTCGACCATCGGCCGCATGTACCGCTGGAACAGCGTCAGCAGCAGGCAGCGGATGTGCGCACCGTCCACGTCGGCGTCGACGAGCAGGACGATCTTGCCGTACCGCGCCGCGTCGAGGTCGAAGGTGCGGCCCGAGCCGGCCCCTATGACCTGGATGATCGCCCCGCACTCGGCGTTCTTGAGCATGTCCGAGACCGACGACTTCTGGACGTTGAGGATCTTGCCGCGGATCGGCAGGAGGGCCTGGAACTCCGAGTTGCGGGCCAGCTTCGCGGTGCCGAGCGCGGAGTCGCCCTCGACGATGAACAGCTCGCTGCGGTCCACGTCGTCGCTGCGGCAGTCGGCCAGCTTCGCGGGCAGCGAGGAGGACTCCAGCGCGGTCTTGCGGCGCTGCGCCTCCTTGTGCTGACGGGCCGCGATCCGGGTCCGGGCGGCCGCGACGATCTTCTCCATCACGGCGCGGGCCTGCTGCTTGTCGTCGCGCTTGGTGGAGGTCAGGAAGGCCTTGAGCTCACGGGCCACCACCGCGGCGACGATCCGGGTGGCCGCCGAGGTGCCCAGCACCTCCTTGGTCTGGCCCTCGAACTGCGGCTCGGCGAGCCGGACGGTCACGACGGCGGTCAGGCCCTCCATCGCGTCGTCCTTGACCACGTCGTCCTCGGCCACGCGGAGCAGCTTGGCCGAGCGGAGCACCTCGTTCACCGTCTTGGTGACCGAGCGCTCGAAGCCGGTCACGTGGGTGCCGCCCTTGGGGGTGGCGATGATGTTCACGAAGGACTTGACCGTGCTGTCGTAGCCGGTGCCCCAGCGCAGCGCGATGTCCACGCCGAGCTCGCGGGTGACCTCGGTGGGGGTCATGTGCCCGCGCTCGTCGAGGACCGGGACGGTCTCCTTGAAGGTGCCCTGGCCGGTCAGGCGCAGCACGTCGCAGACCGGCTTGTCCTGCGTGAGGTACTCGCAGAACTCGCTGATGCCGCCGTCGTAGCGGAACGTCTCCTCGGTCTTGCCGGCGCCGTCGATGGCCCGCTCGTCGCGGACGACGATGGTCAGGCCGGGGACGAGGAAGGCGGTCTGGCGGGCCCGCTGGTAGAGCGTCTCCAGCGAGAGCCGGGCGTCCTTGAGGAAGATCTGCCGGTCGGCCCAGTACCGCACCCGGGTGCCGGTGCGGGTCTTGGGCACGCGCTTGCCCTTGACCAGGCCGTTCGCCGGGTCGAAGGGGGCGTCGGGGCCCGACTCGGTGAAGATCCCCGGGACGCCCCGGCGGAAGCTGATCGCGTGGGTGGCGCCGTTGCGGTCCACCTCCACGTCGAGGCGGGCGGAGAGCGCGTTGACGACGGAGGCGCCGACGCCGTGCAGGCCACCGGAGGCCGCGTACGAGCCCCCGCCGAACTTTCCGCCGGCGTGCAGCTTGGTCATGACGACCTCGACGCCGGACAGGCCGGTCTTGGGCTCGACGTCGACCGGGATGCCGCGGCCGTTGTCCCGCACCTCGACCGAGTTGTCCTCGTGGAGGACGACCTCGATGTGGTCGCAGAACCCGCCCAGGGCCTCGTCCACGGAATTGTCGATGATCTCCCAGAGGCAGTGCATCAGGCCGCGGCTGTCCGTGGACCCGATGTACATGCCGGGCCGCTTGCGGACCGCCTCGAGCCCCTCGAGGACGAGCAGGTGCCGCGCGGTGTAGTTGGAGCCGTCCCGGTCTGCTCCGGTCAGCAGCGCGCTGGAAGGCACGGACGTGTCGGCGGTCACGCAGTTCGCTCCTCGCTGAATTTCTTTTCTGGCCCGGTCGGGCGCAGGGGTGGGTCGGCCACCGCTCAGAGGGTACCGAGGCCTGGTAGAGCCGTTGCAACGCCACCCTTGCGGCTTCTTCAGCCTAGTCCAGAACCGTACGGATGTTCGATCCCTCGATGGAGTGAAGCAAACATCACGTTCCCTTCGAGGCATGAACCATTTAGGGTTCGGGCACGTCCTCATGAACAACCGGCACCCGCCGGGAGGCCTGCGGACTGCGACCGACAACGACAACAACGCGAAACCGTAAAGCAACGCAATACGGCTCCTTCGCCGCCAACCGGCAACAGCCGGCCAGCTCGGAAGGAAAAGTTTCGAGGAAAAGCCGCGAGCGGGAACGTTTTCGGCCTGGTTGGATGTTGACCCTGGTACGACAGCTCGTCGAGCTAGAGAAGAGGCGACGTGACTACTGTTCTGACCCCCGCGACCCCGCTGACGGCCGCTGACCGATGCGACCGCTGCGGCGCCCAGGCATATCTGCGCGTCGTTCTGCTGAGCGGTGGCGAACTGCTCTTCTGCGCCCACCACGGGCGCAAGTTCGAGCCGGAACTCAAGAAGATCGCCGCGGAAATACAGGATGAGACCGAGCGGCTCACCGCCGTTCCGGCCAGCGCCGACACCGAGGAGCGCTGACGGGCCTCCATCCCGACGAGCCAGGACCGGTCCAGGACCGGTCGACGGGCGGCACCCCTGCGAACCAGGGGTGCCGCCCGTCCTCATGTCCGCCCTTGCCCCCCGCTCCGGGTCAGCCCGTCACGAGTCCCGTGAGCGGTGCGATCCGGGTGTAGACCCCCGGGCTGTCGGCGCGTCCGCAGCCGCGGCCCCAGGAGACCAGCCCGATCAGCTTGCCGCGGGCCACCAGAGGCCCTCCGCTGTCCCCCTGGCAGGCGTCCCGGCCGCCCCGGCTGTCTCCCGCACAGACCATCGCCTCGGGCACGTAGCGGCCGTCCGGGCCCCCCGGATAGGCCTCCAGGCAGGCCCGGTCGTCGAACACCGTCACCGGCGCGGACCGCAGCTCCGTCACGTAGTCCCCGTAGCCGCTCGTGTCCCCCCAGCCGTATACGGCCGCCTCCGTCCCCGGCGCGTACGCCTCGTCCCCCGGACCCGCCATCGGAAGTACGTAGCGTGCCGGAACGGCTTCGTCGAGTGTCAGTACGGCGAGATCACCGGCATTCGTCATACGGTCGTACGCAGGATTCACCCGGGCCTCCCGCAGCCCCACCTCGCGCCCCTGCGCCCCGAGCAGCTCGGTACGGCCCACGACCACCCGGAGGTCGTGCAGCGCCTCCACGGGGCCGCCCAGCACCTGCCGGGCCAGGCAGTGGGCCGCCGTGAGGACCTTGGTGGGGGCGACCACCACTCCCCCGCAGAACTGGCCCGCCCGCGTACCCCCGAACCGGTCACGGCTGGCCAGGGCCACCACCCACGGGCTGTCGGACGCCCGGACCGGCCGGCCGCCGATCACCACGCTGTCCGCGGCCGCCGGGGCCGCCGGGGCCAGCGGCGCCACGGCCGCGCCCGCCGCCAGGGACAGCGCTCCCGCCAGGGTGCGGGCAAAGGGACGACGCATGGGGCCTCCTGACTCAGTGTGTGCATGACCCCACCCAGGGTGGTACGAGCCGCCATGCGCCGCACCCGCGCACGGCGAAGGCCCGGTGTCCCGCACGGGGGGACACCGGGCCTTCGGAGCACGGGGAGGGTTCCGGGGGAACTCCTCGCGCCGATCAGTCGAGGTAGTCGCGCAGCACCTGGGAGCGCGAGGGGTGGCGCAGCTTCGACATGGTCTTGGACTCGATCTGGCGGATCCGCTCGCGCGTGACCCCGTAGACCTTGCCGATCTCGTCGAGGGTCTTGGGCTGGCCGTCGGTGAGGCCGAAGCGCATGGACACCACGCCCGCCTCCCGCTCGGACAGGGTGTCGAGCACCGAGTGCAGCTGCTCCTGGAGGAGGGTGAAGGAGACCGCGTCGGCCGGGACCACGGCCTCGGAGTCCTCGATGAGGTCGCCGAACTCGCTGTCGCCGTCCTCGCCGAGCGGGGTGTGCAGGGAGATCGGCTCGCGGCCGTACTTCTGGACCTCGATGACCTTCTCCGGGGTCATGTCGAGTTCCTTGGCCAGCTCCTCCGGGGTGGGCTCGCGGCCCAGGTCCTGGAGCATCTGGCGCTGCACGCGGGCGAGCTTGTTGATCACTTCGACCATGTGCACCGGGATGCGGATGGTGCGGGCCTGGTCGGCCATGGCCCGGGTGATGGCCTGGCGGATCCACCAGGTGGCGTACGTGGAGAACTTGTAGCCCTTGGTGTAGTCGAACTTCTCCACCGCGCGGATCAGGCCGAGGTTGCCCTCCTGGATCAGGTCCAGGAAGAGCATGCCGCGGCCGGTGTAGCGCTTGGCCAGCGAGACCACGAGGCGGAGGTTGGCCTCCAGCAGGTGGTTCTTGGCCCGGCGGCCGTCCTCGGCGATGATCTCCAGCTCGCGCTTGAGCTTCGGCGCCAGCTTGTCGGCGTTGGCCAGCTTGTCCTCGGCGAAGAGACCGGCCTCGATCCGCTTGGCGAGCTCGACCTCCTGCTCGGCGTTGAGGAGCGGCACCTTGCCGATCTGCTTGAGGTAGTCCTTGACCGGGTCGGCGGTGGCGCCGGCCACCGCCACCTGCTGCGCAGGGGCGTCGTCCTCGTCCTCGTCGGAGAGCACGAAGCCCTTGGCCTCGCCGCCCTCCTCCTCTTCGCCCTCGCCGGGCTTGCCCGCACCGGGGCCCTCTTCGAGCGGCTCTTCCTCGCCCGGCTCGTCGCCGTCCTTCTTGGCCGAGGTCTTCTTGGCGGCCGTCTTCTTCGCGGCGGTCTTCTTGGCGGGCGCGGCCTTCTTGGCCGCCGCCTTCTTGGCCACGGCCTTCTTGGCGGGCGCGGCCTCGGTCTCCTCCACGGGCGCGTCCGGCTCGGCCGCCCCCGCGGCCGGGACCTCGGCCGCCGCGGTCTTCACGGCCGCCGGCTTCGCCGCCACGGTCTTCGTTGCCGTGCGCTTGACGGGGGCCTTAGCTGCGACGCTCTTGCGGGTGCGCTTCGGCGACTCCGCGGCACTGACCATCAGCGTCACACCCTCTTCCTCGAGGATCTGGTTGAGGCTGCGAAGAACATTCTTCCACTGGGTCGGAGGAATCTGGTCAGCCTCGAAGGCCCGACGCACGTCATCGCCGGCGATCTGCCCCTCGGCCTTGCCCCGCTCGATGAGTGCCATCACAGACTCGGACTCGGCGATCTCCGACGGGAGCGTACGGGATGTGCTGGCCGACACGAACAACCTCTCGGAACGATGGGAACGGCTTCCGACCCCGGGCTGGTGCTGGACCGGAGCCGACGACCACCGGCCGGGAGGGCCGGCGGCGCGGGCAGGGGCCGGGGAGCTGCACAGCACCCGCAACGGCTGCTGTGTTCCCTCCGTCGGCCATCACCACTTAAGTCATCGCGTGACCTCGCGGAGCGTTACGCCCAATCTTCGTGGCCCGAGTCACATCCGCTCCGGATCGGGGGCCGTACGAGGGCCGCGGCGCGCCGTGCGCGCCCCTCCCGCACCCCGCCCGCAGCTGCGCCGCCGGACCCCCCGCGAGGTCCGGCGGCGGGCCGTCCGTGCGCACCGCGCCGCCGCGGGCGGCGCGCCCGGGCCGGGGCCTCCCCGGCCCGTCAGTGCTCGCGCGGCGCCGGGACGACCCGCTCCACCTCCGGATGAACCGTCAGCAGCTGGCGCATGGCGTTCTCGGCGCCCTGGGAGTCGTTGGCGGCGAGGGCCTCGACGATCCGGCCGTGGTGGGCCACGGAGGTCTCGCTCGGGCGGTCACAGGCGGTGGTGGAGCTGCCGGAGACCTGGAGCGCGGCGCAGACGATGCCGGACAGGTGCTCCAGCATGCGGTTGCCGGCGACCTGGATCAGCAGGGCGTGGAACTCGTTGTCGGCGCGGGAGAACGTGATCCCGTCGCCCTGGGCCAGGGCGTGGCCCATGATCTCGACCATGTCGGAGAGCCGCTGCTGGACGTCGGCGCGGCCGTGGCCGGCGGCGAGCCGGGCGGCGAGGGGCTCGATGGTCCAGCGGAGCTCGGTCAGCTCGCGCCGCTGGTCCTCGCGCTGCGGTCCGAAGGCGCGCCACTCGATGATGTCGGGGTCGAGCAGGTTCCAGTCGCTGACCGGGCGGACCCGGGTGCCGACGTTCGGGCGGGCGCTGACGAGGCCCTTTGCCTCCAGGACCCGCAGGGATTCGCGTACGACCGTGCGGGAGACCTCGAACCGCTGGCCGATCTCCTCGGGGACCAGCGGGCGGTCCGCACCGAGGTCGCCGGAGACGATCATCTGACCGAGCTGCTGGACGAGTTGGCCGTGCAGGCCACGGCCGCGGCTGCCGGCCGCGCGGCGGCCGACCCGGGCCAGGTCCACGTCGCCTCCGTCCCAGTGGGGCGGTCCGACGCGGTCCGTTCCGGCTGCTTCCGCGTAGGGGTAGCGGTCGAGTTCGCCCGGGCCGGCGAGGCCGGAGTCGGCATGGCGGGCGGCGGTCATCATGGTGTGCGCAAGGGTACTCACGAATCCTTTGTCGGCCGTGCTTCCGCACCCCTTGAGGTCTTTGGTGAAAAGCACACGAAAGGGTGATCGGTGCCACCTGCGCAATTGACGCCTTATCGTAAAGAAGCGGGCACATCCAGGGGAGTTGCGGTCTCGCAGGGTTGATCCGAACAAGTTCCGCCGCCGACTGATCACCAACGGACGCGACTGCGAAGACCTGTGAACCCATACGCACACAACAGGACGGCGAGGGACAACGCCAGGGCGGTTCCCACGGGTTGGGCCAGCACCCGGAAGGCCCCCAGTACGAGCCGGTCCGCCTCCGGCGGCCAGTGCGCCCAGGCCAGCCGGCGCAGCCGTGCGGCCACTCCGGAGGTGTCGTACGCGGACGGGCCCGCAAACGCCTTGCGCACCAGGGGGACCATCAGCACAGGGACCGCGACCACCGCCGCCAGTCCGGCGGTTGCGGAACGGAAGACCCCGGAGGCGAGCACCCCGGCCCACGCGCATCCGACCAGCAGCCCGGCCCAACTCGCCGCCGGGGACAGCAGCTCCCGGGGCACCCGGACCAGATCGGCGGCGAAGACCACGCGCAGCGCGGCCGCGTCGGCGAGGACGGCCAGGCCTCCGATGAACAGGGCGAGGGCGGCGCCGACCAGCAGTTTGGCCGTGAGCAGCCCGAGCCGCCGGGGGACGGTCCCGCGGTCGGCGGCGAGCGCGGGGTAGCGGTACTCCTCGCCGAAGGCCAGCGCACCGAGCAGCCCCGCCCCGAGCGCGGCGGGCGGCAGCGGCAGGTACTCCGGCCAGGCCGCCAGCAGCCGCGGCTGCGCCAGTCCTCCGGAGCGGGCCACCAGTAGGGCGAGCAGCACGGACAGGACCACGGAGGCCGCGGTCACCACGGCCGCGGTGCGCGTTCCGGCGAGCCGGCGCAGCTCGTACCGGAAGGGCCGCAGCGGCCCGCCGACCCGGCGCACCGCGGAGACCGGTCCGGCGCTCCCGGACGGCCGCGGCAGCGCCCCGGCCCGGTGCGCCCGCCGGCCGGTCCGGGGGCCCGCGGCCAGCGCCGCGGTTCCGGGCTCGGCGGCCGGCCGGGGGACGGACACGGGGCCGGAGTCCCCGGTCTCGTCCGCAAGCTGGTGGACGAGGACCCCGTTGAGGAAGGCGGTCTCCCCGATCTCCGCGCAGCTGCTGCCGTACACGGAGAGCCGGTTGCCGCCCTCCTCGACCACCTCCACGGACCGCTGGGCGGCCCGGGCCTCGCGGCCGAGCAGGGCCGCCAGCCGCGGCGCGTGCGGAGTGCGCACGGCCACCCGCGGGCGCAGCCGGGTACGCGCGAAGTCCGCGGCCTCCTGGTCCGCGACGAGCCGCCCCTTGTCGATGCACACGACGCGGTCGGCGTTGCGGGCGGCCTCCTTGGCATCGTCCGTGGTGAAGAGCACGGCGCCGCCGAGTTCGGCATGGCTGCGCAGCAGCCCGTGCAGCCAGCTCTGCTCCCGGGCCGAGAGCCCTGCCGCGGGCTCGTCGAGCAGCAGGGTGCAGGGATCCGCGAGCAGCGCGGCGGCCAGTCCCAGCCGCCGGTCCATGCCTGCGGACAAGGTGCCGAGCCGCTG
This sequence comes from Streptomyces sp. NPDC030809, assembly GCF_055572195.1. Taxonomy (NCBI): domain Bacteria; kingdom Bacillati; phylum Actinomycetota; class Actinomycetes; order Kitasatosporales; family Streptomycetaceae; genus Streptomyces; species Streptomyces sp. NPDC030809. Next base: position 87,700 of record NZ_JBVIDV010000009.1, on the reverse strand, counting down.
GTCGCGCAGCCCGGCCATGCCGACCACGTCGAGCATCTCGTCGGCCCGGGAGGCCGGCACGCCGACTGCGGCGCACAGCATCCGCAGCTGGCCGCGCACGGTCCGGGCCGGATGCCCGGGCACGTCGCCCAGCAGGACGCCGACCTCCCGGGAAGGGTGGGCGATCCGGTGCAGCGGGCGGCCGCGGAAGTACGTGACACCGCGGCCCGCCTCCAGCTCCAGCATCAGCCGGAGGGCGGTGGTCTTGCCCGAACCCGGATCACCGAGCAGGGCGGTCACCCTCCCGGGCCGTGCCTCGAACGTGAGGTCGTCCACGGCGGGCGGGAGGTCTCTGCGGGGGGCACTGGTCAGTCCGATGGCCTGGAGCATCGCTTCTCTCGCGGGGGTGAGACCGCTCTGCGGCGCGGCGAATACCACAGGAAGATAACGCGATATGTCCGATTTTTGGCGTAACTTGGCCCGCTGCCGCGCCGGATGTCAGCCCATCAGACCGCGGCCGGCGGTCAGACCTCGGGCCGCAGCATCGGCGGGTTGAGCAGGGTGGCCCCGCCCGCCCGGAAGAGCTGGGCCGGCCGGCCGCCCTGCCGGGTGGTGGTACCGCCCGCCGGGACCAGGAAGCCCGGGGTCCCGGTCACCTTGCGGTGGAAGTTGCGCGGGTCGAGCGCCACCCCCCACACCGCCTCGTACACCCGGCGCAGCTCGCCCACGGTGAACTCGGGCGGGCAGAAGGCGGTGGCGAGCGAGGAGTACTCGATCTTCGAGCGGGCCCGCTCGACCCCGTCCGCGAGGATGCGCGCGTGGTCGAAGGCCAGGGCCGCGGAGCCCTCGGCGTCCCGGTCGAACCCGCCCTCGGCGTCGAGGAGTTCGTCCACCGGCGCCCATCGGGCACTGTTGGCGTCACCGCCCGCCCGGGGGGCCGGGAGGTCGGGGGCGAGGACGAGGTGGGCCACGCTGACGACCCGCATCCGCGGGTCCCGCTTGGGATCTCCGTAGGTCGCGAGCTGTTCGAGGTGCGCCCCGTTTCCGACTCCGGGCTCGGCGGGGTCGTGGGCGCACAGCCCCGTCTCCTCGGCGAGCTCCCGTGCGGCGGCGGCCGTAAGGTCCTCCTCGCCGCGGACGAAGCCGCCCGGCAGCGCCCAGCGCCCCTGGAACGGCTGCTCGCCCCGGCGGACCACCAGCGCGCAGAGCGCGTGGCGCCGCACGGTGAGCACGACCAGGTCGACGGTGACAGCAAAGGGCGGGAAGGCCGACGGGTCGTAGGGCATGACGCGATCATAGTCGTCTGCCTGACGATAAACAGTCCTTTGGTGATCCTCTTCAAAAGGCACCGTGTGCTCCTAGACACCCAGCTGCAGCGCATCTGCGGCCTCCTCGACCATTCCGAGGCCGAGCCGGCTGACGCGCACCGCGAACGGTTCTCCGGCCACCCGCAGCCCCGAGAGCCGGACCTCGCCCAGGGGGGCGCCGGCGAACGGGGACAGGGTGACCGTCCCGGCGGCCGCGTCCGGCCGGATCCCCGCCAGCGCGGCGACCACGTGGATGCCCGCGGCAGCCGCCACCGCGGCCGGCCGGCAGGCCGCCGGATGCGGCAGCGGAGCGCTGCCCGCCGTGCGCTGGGCGGCCCCGTACATCTCGGGAAGCCGGTGGCCGAAGAGCTCCGCGGCGTCCAGGAAGCCGTGCAGCAGGGTCCCGGCCTCCTTCTCGAAGCCGGCCGCGGCCAGTCCGACCACGGCCACGGCCGTCTCGTGCACCCGCACCGCCCCGGACCGGTGCCCGAAGGGGTTGTGCCCGGCCTCCTTGGCCCCCAGGCTGCGCAGGCCCCAGCCGCAGTCCATGGCGGGGGCGCCGACGAGCCGGGCGAGGTGCTCGGTGCGCACGCCGTCGAGGAGGCCTTCGGCGGCCCGGCCGCCGCCCAGCAGTCCGGTGTCCAGGAGGTGGGCGGCGGCCCCGCTCAGGTGGGCTGCGGGCCGGCCGTCGGGATGGAGGGCCGCTGCGGGCCGACCCCCCGAGGGGTCGTCGATCCAGAAGGCCTCCCGGAAGCGCTTGCGCTGTGCCGCCGCCCACTCCCGCAGCTCCGCGGCTCCCGGCCGGCCGCATTCCTCCAGCAGTTCGGCTCCGAGCAGGGCCGCGCGGTGGGCATGGGCCTGGGTCTCGCAGCGGCGCGGACCGTCAGGCGGATCGGCGAGCAGCTCCTCGTCCGAGGCCTTGCGCAGCCAGCCGAGGCACCGCTCGGCGGCGGGCAGCAGCGCGGCCACCTCCTTCTCCGGCATCCCCCACCGCCTGGCCTCGGCCAGCACCACCGGGAAGGCGAGGGTGGCCTCGGTGCCGGTGCAGCCCGGCGGCAACCGGTGCCCGCCGCCGCGCAGCGGGCCGGGGATCATCCCGGCGTCCGCGCCCCGGCCCCCGGTCTGGGTCCGGGCCAGGGTCCGCAGGGTGGCTGCGGCCAGGCCGGTGCCGAGGGGCAGGGCCATCCGCGCCGCCCAGAGGGACTCGGCCGGGGCGAGGCCGCAGCGCCAGGGCACCCCGGCCGCGGCGAAGGCGCCCGCCGGCTCCTCCGGATCGCGCAGGAGCAGGGCCCGCAGGTCGTCGAGGCTCGTGCGGAAGAGGGCCTCGACGCGGGGGTCGTCCCCTTCGGCCGTGGCGGCCGCCAGGATCCCGGAGGGCGGGCCGAACGGAAGGCGCGGGGCCCGCTCCTGGGCCGTGCGCAGCTCGATGGTCCGGGCCTCGCCGGGGGCCAGGTCGAGCTCCCAGCGCAGCAGGCCCACGGCGGCGAGGACGTCGTCGGGTGCGGGCTCCGCGGTGGTGACGGACTGGGCGCCGGCGGTGCTCCAGCGCAGTCCGCCGGCGTGCACCGCGGCCGGCAGGTCCGGTCCGGTGCAGCCGGAGGCGACGGCGCCGAGTTCGGCGAGGTCGGTGCCGAGGGAGATCTCGACGGGGAGCCGCAGCCGGCGGGCCGCGTGGCTGCGCAGGGTGATCCGCTCGGTGCCGTCGGCCTGGCGGACCCGGTCCACGGTGATGTCGGGATCGGGGCCGGGGTCGGCTCCGGTGCGCACGGTGGCGGTGAAGGCCGCCCGGTCGGCGCCGAGGCTGCGGCCCTGCACGGCGACCGGGTCACGGCCGGCGATCCGCAGCAGGCAGCGGGAGAGGAGTCTGCGGCCGGCGCGGTAGATGCCGTCGAGCCCGCGCCCCGTGAGCTGCCCGTGCTCCGGGGAGATGGCAAGGCAGGGGGCCGCGACGCAGATGACCGCGGCGTGCACGGGCGGGAGTTCGGCGACGGGCCGCCGGGGCGGGCCGCCGCGGGGGGCGGGGGCGTGGCCGCCGGCCTGCGGCTCGGAGGGGGGTCTGCGGGCGGGGGGAACGGGGTGGGGCATGCGTCGCCTTGTCTGCGCTCCGGACGGTTCGGCTGGGCGGCGGCGCGGCACTGCGCCCTGCACCACAGAGCTGAACGCGCGGGCGGTGGGCCGGGTCACGGGCCAGGCGCGGGCCCGGCGCCGGGTCATTCCGCACCCCCGGTGGTGCGGTGGTGCGGACGGCGTGCGGGCCGGGGCCTGCGGCCGCCCGGTGCGCCGGTCCGGGGCCTGGTCCGGGGACCGGTGGGGGCCGCGCCGCTGCGGGGGCGCACCCGGACTTCGGGCTCGGCCTGCGGTTCCCGGCGGCTGCGTTCCTGGCGCAGGCACTGCCGCAGGGTCTCCGGGTCGATCTGGGCGTTGCAGGCGTGGTGCAGCAGCTCGGCGAAGCTGTACTCGGGGTCGATCCGCAGGGCGAGGGAGAGGGCGACGCGGGCGTACGGCTCGTCGCCGGTGGACCAGGCGACCCAGCCGGCCAGGCTCAGCGGAGCCGCCGCGTGCTCCTCGTAGCCCGCGACGCAGCGCCGGGCGAGGGCGCGCCACAGGCGCAGCGCGGGGTGGGCCTCCGGGCCTTCCATCCACTCGGCCGCGACGTCGCGGGTTTCGCGGTCCTGGAGGCCCAGGATGATCGTGGCCGCCTCGGCTTCGTCGATCAGCGCGTCGTCCCAGTCGTCGGCGGCCGGCCCGCAGTCGCCCGGCGGTGCCTCCGCGAGCCGCCGCAGCACCGTGCGGACCACGGCGACGGTCTCTTCGCGGACCTGCGCCTTCGTCGTGCCCTCCAGCATGCGGGGCAGCAGCCGGGCGGTGGCCCGGTCGAGGGCCTGCCCCTGCGCGGCGGCGGTCGGTCCCCGCAGGGGTGCGAGCCTCGCTTCCAGCTCCCGCTGGGTGCCGCGCATGCGGATGCCCGCGAAGGTGGCGGCCGCGGCCATCACCGTGGTGCCGGGAAGGGCCAGGGGGGTGCCCTCCGGCGGGCAGCAGCGCCGGTCGGGGCAGCAGTAGCTCCACTGGCGGCCGGCCGAGATGCAGATCGCTTCGAGGACGGGCACCTCCAGTGCGCCGCAGGCGATCCGCACCTTCTGCGCCAGGGGCCGCAGCGCGGCCATGACCTGCTGCCCGGTCTCGCCCGGGCCGGGCTCCCGGCAGAGGAACAGGATGATGCCGTCGGGGCGGCCCTCGCGGCGCACGCTGCCGTCGACGAGGCAGTCCGCCACCTGTGCGGCGAGGTCCTCCCACTCCCCCGGTCCCCGGGGAATGCCGACGCGCAGCCGGCCGCCGAAGCGGCCGCTCGCGCCGTAGACGGAAACGAGCACCAGCGAGTTGTCCGGATGGAACCCCACCACGTACGGCAGGGCGTCCGCGAGCTCGCCGGGGCTGCGCAGGGTGATCTGGTCTGCGGGGACGGGCCCTGTGAATGCGTTGTGTCGAGTCATGGCCCGACGGTCCCGCGGATCCGAATTCCGCGAAAGGCCTGTGGATAAAGTTATCCACAGGTCAGCGGGCGCATTCGCGCGATGTCGGAGGCATCGGGTTGCATGGGGGCATGAACGCAGACCTCAGGGCCTCGGCCGACTCCGTACTCGCCCGCCTCGTCGGGGACACCACGGGCACTGCGCGGCTGCGCGAGGACCAGTGGCGTGCGATCGAGGCCCTCGTCGCGGACAAGCGGCGGGCGCTCGTCGTGCAGCGCACGGGATGGGGCAAGTCGGCGGTGTACTTCGTGGCGACCTCGCTGCTGCGCGCGGCCGGCAGCGGGCCCACCGTGATCGTCTCCCCGCTCCTCGCGCTGATGCGCAACCAGGTGGATGCGGCCGCCCGGGCCGGGATCCGTGCCCGGACCATCAACTCGTCCAACCCGGAGGAGTGGGAGTCGATCCAGGGCGAGGTGGCGGCGGGCGAGGTCGACGTGCTGCTGGTGAGTCCCGAACGGCTGAACAACCCCGAGTTCCGCGATCAGGTGCTCCCGAAGCTGGCGGCGGCGACCGGCCTGCTCGTGGTCGACGAGGCGCACTGCATTTCGGACTGGGGCCACGACTTCCGCCCCGACTACCGGCGGCTGCGCACGATGCTCGCCGATCTGCCGCCGGGGGTACCGGTCCTCGCGACGACGGCGACGGCCAACGCCCGGGTCACCGCGGACGTGGCGGAGCAGCTGGGCACGGGCGCCGGGACGGACGCCCTGGTCCTGCGGGGCCCGCTGGACCGGGAGAGCCTGAGCCTGTCGGTGCTGCGGCTGCCGGATGCCGCGCACCGGCTGGCGTGGCTCGCCGACCACCTCGACGAGCTGCCGGGCTCCGGCATCGTGTACACCCTCACGGTGGCCGCCGCCGAGGAGGTGACGGCGTACCTGCGGCACCGGGGGCACGTGGTCGCGTCGTACACGGGCAAGACGGAGAATGCGGACCGGGAGCAGGCGGAGGAGGACCTCCAGGCCAACAGGGTCAAGGCGCTGATCGCCACGTCCGCCCTGGGCATGGGCTTCGACAAGCCGGACCTGGGCTTCGTGGTGCACCTGGGCTCGCCCTCCTCCCCCATCGCGTACTACCAGCAGGTCGGCCGGGCGGGCCGCGGGGTGGAGCACGCCGAGGTGCTGCTGCTGCCGGGCAAGGAGGACGAGGCGATCTGGCAGTACTTCGCCTCGGTCGCCTTCCCTCCGGAGGAGCTGGTCCGCAGGACCCTGGACGTGCTGGCCGGGGCGGGGCGGCCGATGTCGCTGCCGGCCCTCGAACCGCTCGTGGACCTGCGGCGCACCCGCCTGGAGTCGATGCTCAAGGTGCTGGACGTCGACGGGGCGGTGCACCGGGTCAAGGGCGGCTGGACGGCCACCGGCGAGCCGTGGGTGTACGACGCGGAGCGCTACGCCTGGGTGGCCCGGCAGCGGGCGGCGGAGCAGCAGGCCATGCGGGAGTACGCGGCGGGCACCGGCTGCCGGATGGAGTTCCTGCGCCGGCAGCTGGACGACGAGGGCGCGAGCCCCTGCGGACGCTGCGACAACTGCGCCGGCGCCCGGTACACGGCGGAGGTGGCGGAGGGTTCACTGGCCACGGCCCGCGGGGAGCTGGGCCGGCCGGGCGTGGAGCTCGAGCCGCGCCGGATGTGGCCGACCGGTCTGGCCGCGGTCGGGGTGGACCTCAAGGGCCGGATCCCCGCGGGCGAACAGGCCTCCACCGGGCGGGCGCTGGGCCGCCTGTCGGACATCGGCTGGGGCAACCGCCTGCGTCCGCTGCTGTCCGCACAGACTTCCGACCAGCCGGTTCCGGACGATGTTGCCAAGGCGGTGGTGGACGTGCTCGCCGACTGGGCGCGCGGGCCGGGCGGTTGGGCCTCGGGGGCGGCGGACGCCCCGGAGCGGCCGGTGGGCGTGGTCACGGTGGCTTCGCAGACCCGGCCGGTGCTGATCGGGTCGCTCGCGGCGCGGATCGCGGAGGTCGGCCGGATGCCGCTGCTGGGCGGGCTCGTGTACGGGGCGGAGGTGCCCGGATACGGGCTGCCGTCGTCGAACAGCGCCCAGCGGGTACGGGCGCTGCACGAGGTGCTGGCGGTCCCTCGGGAACTCGCGGCGGCGCTCGAGCGGAATCCGGGGCCGGTCCTCCTGGTCGACGACCGCTCGGAGAGTGGCTGGACCCTTGCCGTGGCAGCACGGCTGCTTCGCCGCGCAGGCGCAAAGGAGGTGTTTCCGCTGGTCCTTGCGGTTCAGCCGTAGCCCGATGAGTCGGCCGCGGCGCAGCGGGGCAAGGATATGAACGGCATACCGGCCGAATCCGGTCGGTCGAGCCAATTGCTCGTTGCCGCACGCTGACGGGCCACGCAAGAATTGGGGTGCTCCCGCACGGCTCGTCGGCACTGTCACACGGCCGCGCCGTGGCGCGCCGTCACTCAGCCGTGCCCGCATCGGGCGTGCAGCCGAAGGGAGGACCGTGGCCTTCGGATTCGCTCCGCCCTCAGCCGGCTCGATATCCGGGTCCGCCAGCACCGCCGCCCGCCACGGAAGGCTGCTGGAGCCTTCGGAATGGGCCGCTGCCGGGATCCCGCTCCTCCGCAATCCGCGCGAGGTGGTCAGCGGCCTCCACGCCCGGCACGAGCCGGGGCTGTCGACCGCCGTGATCGCCGTGCTCGGCCCGGAGGAACGCCTCGTCGCCAGTGCCTCCTTCACCCAGCGGACCGCGTCCACGGACGGCTGGGAGTACCGCAACGCACTGCTGTCCCGGCTGCGCCGGGTCATCCCGCACGACCTGCGCCGGCGCACCCCGGCACGGACCGCGGTGCTGCTGTACTGCCGCGACGGGGACGAGCGGTGGACCGAGGAGGACGGCGCCTGGATGTGGGGACTGCGCGACGCCTGCACCCTGCACGGGCTGCGCTGCGGTGCGTACATCACGCTCACCCGGGGCGGCTGGCAGGTCCTGGGCGAGGGCCGCGGAGGCCGTCACCCCGGACTGGGTTCGGGTCCGGTGCGCCTGGGCGACACCGGACTTGACGCTGCGTCACTCACCCCTCGTACCGGCGGCGGTGCCGTGGAGGCGCTGCGCCGTACGGCGGCCCGCTGAGACGGCGCCGGGCCGGGCGGTCCCGCCACTGGGAGGCGGCGGGACCACAGAGCGTCAGACCGTCGTGCCCAGTACGGAGTTGATCTGCTGCGGGTCACCGCACACGATCAGCAGCGCGGCGGCCCGGCCGAGGGCGGCCGGCAGGGCGCGGGCGATGTCCTCGGGCGCACCGCCGTTGGCGGCGAACACGACGACCGGACGGGCGGTGGCGCGCCCGGCCTGCCCGGCGTCCGCGTAGAACACGTCGTCCCCGGCCGCGTGCTGAGCCCAGTAGGACTCCTCGCCGAAGGACAGCTCGTGGGCGGCCCACGGGTGCGGGTCGCCGGTGGTCAGGACCAGGACGTCACCGGGCGCACGCCCGGCGTCCAGCAGCAGGTCGACGGCTTCCTCGGCCGCATCCAGCGCACCTTCGGCCGAGGCCGGGATCAGCTGGATCTGCGGCACGGCGGCCGAGACCGAGGGGGTGGAGGCCACGGGCTGCTGCGGCACGCGCGGAGCCGGCGGGGTGGGCCTGGGGGCGGCGCCCGCGCGGTTCACCGCTGCGGGGGAAGGACCGGGGCGACCGGGCCGCGGGACGGCGGCGGGACGCGGACCAGGAACGGGGCGAGGGGTCTGTGCGACCCGGCCGGGGGCCGGAGTGACGCGGGGACCCTGGGCACTCTCGTGAATCTGAGGCTCCTCGGGGATGAGAGGCATGAGTGTTGTCTATCAAACGCCGGTACGAGTCCTACCAGCGGGTGGTACATGCGTGCGATCAGAAATCGAAGCCGAGTTGGCCTCCGTTTTCCAGTTCCAGCAATTCCTCGCTCCTGCGGACCTTCTTGAGGTGCTGCCACCGGGGCAGACCGTCGAGGTAGGCCCAGGAGAGCCGGTGGTACGGGGTGGGCCCCCGTTCCTCCAGCGCCGCGCGGTGCACCGGCGAGGGATAGCCGGCGTTGGCCGCGAAGGCGAAGTCTTCGATACCGGGGCCGAGTTCGGCCATCATCCGGTCGCGCCGCACCTTGGCGATCACCGAGGCCGCAGCCACGGCGATGCAGGAGCGGTCGCCCTTGATCACCGTGCGCACCTGCCAGGGCGCGCCGAGGTAGTCGTGCTTGCCGTCGAGGATCACCGCGTCGGGCCGCACCGGAAGGGCTTCCAGGGCGCGGACTGCGGCGAGCCGCAGGGCGGCGGTCATGCCGAGCTCGTCGATCTCCTCGGGCGAGGCCTCTCCGAGGGCGTAGGCGGTGACCCACTTCTCCAGGACCTCGGCCAGGGCGTCGCGCCGCTTGGGGGTGAGCAGCTTGGAGTCGGTGAGCCCTTCGGGGGGACGCCGCAGGCCGGTGATCGCCGCGCACACGGTGACGGGACCGGCCCACGCTCCCCGTCCGACCTCGTCGACCCCGGCGATGATCTTGGCGCCGGTGGTTGCGCGGAGGGAGCGCTCGACGGTGTGAGTGGGTGCTTCGTAGGGCATGGCGCCAGCAAGGTTACGCCGCTCCGGGCCGCCCGCGACACCCCGGGCGGCACCCCTCTCGCGGACTGGGCGGTACCGGATCGCCCGGAGTGTCACACTCCGCTCCGGCGCACGACACGCGTTCGCACCAGCACACCGAAAACGATCCCAGACGGGCGCCCGAAAGAGGCCTGTCTCGGCCAAAGGAGCACAAAAGCGCGACGCACGGGCCACCCGGACATCGCGTATGCGAAGCTCCCGCGATCAGCAGGCCACTCGGTCGCCTACTGCCGCGGAACCTCCGATTTCCTCACAGTCCCCGGTTCAGACGGCGTCCGGCACCCAGTCCGGCAGCTCCTCCGTCTGCTCCAGCCACTCGGCCGGCACGGTCTGCACCCCGCGCCCGCCGAGCACCCCGCCGACGATCGCGCAGGTCGTGTCCACGTCCCCGCCGACCTGTGCGGTGGTCCAGAAGGCCCCCTCGAAGTCGCCGAGGCTGCGCGCCGCCGACCACAGGGCGAAGGGCACCGTGTCGTGCGCGCTGGTCCGCCGTCCGCAGCCCAGCACCGCCGCCACGGTCGTCGCGTCGCTGTAGTCGAGCATGTCGCGGGCCCGGCGCAGTCCGGCTCCGACCGCACTGCGCGGCACGAGTCCGATCACGCCGTCCAGCAGGGCCTCCGGAGCGGGCGGTCCGGCCGGGTCCGCGGCCAGCGCGGCGGCTGCGGCCACCGCCATCGCCCCGCACACGGCCTCGCGGTGCTGGTGCGTCGGGTAGGCCGAGATCTCGGCCTGGTGCGTGGCCTGCTCGGGATCGTCCGCGTACCAGGCACCGAGCGGGGCGATGCGCATCGCGGCGCCGTTGCCCCAGGATCCCTGGCCGTTGAACAGCGCGGCGGACAGCTCGCGCCAGTCCTCGCCCTCCCGGATCAGGCGGAGCATCCGGTTCACGGCGGGGCCGTAGCCGCGGTCGAAGTCGTGGTGCTCGGCGAAGGAGCCGGCCAGGGCGTCCTGGTCGATCCGGCCGTGCCCGGCGAGCACGGCCAGCACGGAGCAGGCCATCTCGGTGTCGTCGGTCCACTGCCAGGGGCCGGCGGGCAGCTCCCGCCGCTTGAGCAGGGGGTAGTTGGCGGGGACGAAGAACTGGGAGCCCAGGGCGTCACCCACCGCCAGGCCGCGCAGGCTGGCCAGGGCGCGTGCGTAGCGCCGGTCGGGAGAGGAGTCAGGGGTCATCGCGGGCAACTCTAGCCGTCCAGGTCGTAGGGCCGGGGTGTGGTCCACTGCTCGAAGGGCCGGTCGAGCCGGTAGCGCCCGTCCTCTCCCAGGAGCAGCATCCGGAAGTCCCCGTTCCCGGGGTTCGACAGGCACTCGAACTCGGCCACCGACCAGTGGAACCAGCGCATGCAGAACAGCCGCATGGTCAGGCCGTGCGTGACCAGCAGGACGTTGGGCGGATGGTCCGGCGCCTCGAAACTGCGGTAGAGGCTCTCCAGGAAGGCTCCCACCCGGTCGTAGACGTCCGCCCCGGACTCACCCTGCGCGAAGCGGTAGAAGAAGTGCCCGTACGCGTCCCGGTAGGCCTTCTGCAGCCGTACGTCCTCCCGGTCCTGCCAGTTCCCCCAGTCCTGCTCGCGCAGCCGGGGCTCCTCGCGGACCCGCACCCGGGAGGGCTCCAGCCGCAGTTCCCGGAAGGTCTCCAGCGTGCGGCGGTACGGGGAGACGTACGCGCTGATCCGCTCCTCGCCGAACAGCGCGCGCAGGCCCTCGCCCGCGGTCGCGGCCTGGGCGCGCCCGGACCCGGTGAGCCTCAGGGCGTGGTCGGGCTCCCGCTCGTACACCGTGTCGTCGACGTTGCCCTCCGATTCCCCGTGCCGGAGGAGGACGATGCGCCTGGGTCTGGCCATGGTCCGACCCTAGAACGCCGCGCGCCCGTGCGAACGGAACCCGGGCGGTCGGCGGGGGTGGCGGCGGTCCGACCCGGGCATCCCGGTCAGACCGTCCAGGCGCGTTCGAGGTCGATGACGTCGCCGGTGAGCGCCTCGATGTCGGCCTCGGTCTGGGCCCGCAGGGACAGCCGCTCGATGCGCTCCTCGCGGTACTTGCCGTGCTCCGCCTCCGAGTCCCACATCGAAAGGATCATGAATTCCCGCCCGGGCGCCTCGCCGAACAGCCCGCGCAGCATCCCGGGGGACCCCGCCATCGCCGGGTTCCACACCTTCTCCTGCATCAGCGCGAAGTGGTCGAGCCGGCCCTCGCGGACGCGGCAGTGCGCGACCCGCAGCACGTCCGCATCGGCGAACTGCGGCTGGAAGCCGGTCTTCACGTCGAAGCGGTGGTCGAACAGGGTGACGCGGCCATGGGTGAACGTGCCGTGCTGGGCCGCCGCCAGGCGGTCGTGGGAGCGCGCCATGAAGGAGTCGTAGAACGACCGGCTCTCCCAGAAGGCGAAGACGTGCGCGACCCCCTGCCGGCTCCTGCTCCAGCCGCCGCCCTGCCCCCGGAAACCCGGCTCGCCCGGCAGCCCTGCCCATTTCCGCTGTCCGCGCTCGAACCCCCGGCGGTCCACCACCGTGCAGCGAATCCACTTGACCAGCACCGCGCCATCGTACGGGGATCGGCGCGGCCGCGGTCAGAGTCCGGGCCAGTAGGTGCGAAGCAGTTGCACCGCGTCCGCCTCCGGCAGCCGGATCCCGAACTCCCGGTCGAGCAGCCCGATCACATCATCGGATGCCACGGTGTCGCGCTCGGCCCGCCACCCGGGCAGGAACCGGACCAGTTCGCCGTCCACCAGCGCGGTGCGCTGCTCCGCCGCCGAGCGCATGGCCACGGCCCGCCCGGTGAAGAACGACCGCGGGTGGGTGGCGCTGTAGTGGTTCATGAGCTCGAAGTCGACCGGGTGAAGGCGCTGCGGTGCGAAGGCGTAGAGGTCCCGCCAGCCCTCCTCGTCCCGCAGCGAGCGCAGCACGAGGACCCCCTCGTCCTCCCGGGCGACGGCGTAGGCCCACTCCCCCTGCCGCACCTCGGTACCGGGCTCCAGGGGCACGGGCTCCAGCGGCCCCTGGGCGCCGAAGCCGGCGTCCGCCAGCCAGGGCAGCCCGTCCACGGTGACCACGAGGACGGCGTGGGTCACCGGCAGCAGGCTGTCCCCGCGGGTGCGGTTGCGGGCGCCCCGGCCCGCCACCTCGAAGCCGATGCGCTCCAGGGCGGCGGCGAGCAGGGAGTTCTGCTCGTAGCAGTAGCCGCCGCGGGGCTGCCGTACGAGCTTGTCCTCCAGGCTCTTGACGTCGAGCGGGATGCGCCGTCCCAGGGCGACGTCGAGGTTCTCGAAGGGGATGGACCGGGTGTGACGGCGGTGTACTTCCTTCAACGTCTCCAGGTCAGGCCGGAGTTCCCCGGAATAGCCGATCCTCGCGAGATAGGCGTCGAGATCGAGCGCGTCACCGTTCCACATGTGTCCCCCGTACGGTTTCCAGGAGGCGGGGTCTGCCGCCCGCCCGGCCACATCATGCCCCGGCCGCGACCCGGACGCCCCCGAGTAAGTCCCGGCCCGGCCCGGCAAAGCCCCGGTCAGGACCCGGTCAGGACCCGGTCAGGACCCGGCGGGCAGCAGCCGCGGGGCCAGCGGCTCCCAGCGCACGGGCACACCGCGCATCAGCAGGGCGCTGTCGAGCTGCGCGCTGCCGGGCGGGAAGCGCTCGGGGTCCTCGAAGAAGGACGAGGAGGCCGAGTCCAGCACCGCCGCCTCCACGCGCCAGGCGTCGGTCCGCAGCCTCATGCCGTCGAGACGGCGGCCCGAGCGGTCGGGCGAGTACCCGGCGGAGCCCTGCCGGAAGAACTCCGAGGCCTCCTCCAGGCTGCCGAACAGCTCGCTGCCGTGCAGCTCCGGGACCGGCCGGGCGGTCACGCGCACGCGCGTCGAGCCGTCCCGCGTCTCGTAGCCGACCCGCAGCTCGCCCTCGGTCTCCGCCACCTCGAACACGGCGGAGCCGTGCGCCCCGGGGAACACCCGGCCGCCCGCCAGCACGTTCAGGCGGGAGCCGCTGTCGCGCCGCGGGATGTAGACCCCGGTCCCCTCACCGTCCTCGGCGTCCTCGTCGTCCCAGGTCACAGCAATGCGGTGGGCGGCGTTCTCGCTGCGCACCCCGGTGCCCGCGGGCGCCCAGACGGGCCGGGTGCTCCCCAACCTGAGCAGGCAGATCCCCGCCACGGCCCAGCCGTTGACGAGCTGCGGCCGGAGCCCGGCCGGCAGCAGCGCGGCGGCTGCGGCCGGGTCCACGCGGTAGTTCACCAGGAGCCGGCGCTCGATCACGCTCGACAGACGTGGACTGATCATGGCGCGTTCTCCCCTGTGCACACCGGTGGTCCGCACTCATGTAAGCACGGCGAAGGGGACCGGCCCGAGGCCGGTCCCCTTCGTGAGCTGCTGGTCAGCCACCTGCGCGGGCCACGCCGGACATCAGGTCCGACGCGGACGCGATCCCGCCCGCGGTCAGCTGCAGCCGCTGGTGGAGCCGCAGCCCTCGCAGATGTAGCAGGAGCCGGCGCGCTGCATCTTCGTCCCGCAGGAGAAGCAGAGCGGGGCGTCGGCGCTCACGCCGAGCTGCATCTCGACCAGTTCGGCGTTGGTGTGCGCCTGCTTCGGGGCGGGCACCTGCACCTGCACGGGCGCGGGGGCGGCCGCGATCGGGGCCGACTGGGCCAGGCTCTCGGTGTCCAGCTCCTCTTCGATCGGCTCGTACGAACCGGTGTCGAGGTGGCGCTGCCGCTCCTCGGCGGTGTGGATGCCGAGCGCGGACCGGGTCTCGAAGGGCAGGAAGTCGAGCGCCAGGCGGCGGAAGATGTAGTCGACGATCGACTGCGCCATCCGCACGTCCGGGTCGTCCGTCATGCCGGCCGGCTCGAAGCGCATGTTGGTGAACTTCGAGACGTACGTCTCCAGCGGGACCCCGTACTGCAGGCCGACCGAGACGGCGATGGAGAAGGCGTCCATCATGCCCGCGAGGGTCGAGCCCTGCTTGGACATCTTCAGGAAGACCTCGCCCAGACCGTCGTCCGGGTAGGAGTTCGCGGTCATGTAGCCCTCGGCGCCGCCGACCGTGAAGGAGGTGGTGATGCCCGGGCGGCCCTTGGGGAGGCGCTTGCGGACCGGGCGGTACTCGACGACCTTCTCGACCGCGGTACGGATGGTCTCCTCCGCCTTGGCGGTGACCTCGGCCTTCTCGTCCTCCTTCTTCTTCGCGGAGAGCGGCTGGCCGACCTTGCAGTTGTCGCGGTAGATCGCGAGCGCCTTGACGCCGAGCTTCCAGGCCTCGAAGTAGATCTCCTCGACCTCCTCGACGGTCGCCGACTCCGGCATGTTGACCGTCTTGGAGATGGCGCCGGAGATCCACGGCTGGATGGCGGCCATCATGCGGACGTGGCCCATCGGGGAGATGGAGCGCTCGCCCATGGCGCAGTCGAAGACCTCGTAGTGCTCGGCCTTCAGCCCGGGGGCGTCGATCACGTTGCCGTGCTCGGCGATGTGGGCGACGATCGCCTCGACCTGCTCCTCCTGGTAGCCCAGGCGGCGCAGGGCCTGCGGGACGGTGCCGTTGACGATCTGCATCGAGCCGCCGCCGACGAGCTTCTTGAACTTGACCAGGGCCAGGTCCGGCTCGACACCGGTGGTGTCACAGGACATCGCGAGGCCGATGGTGCCGGTCGGCGCCAGCACGGAGGCCTGCGCGTTGCGGAAGCCGTTCTTCGCGCCGAGGCGCAGGACGTCCTGCCAGGCCTCGGTGGCCGCGGCCCAGATCGGGGTGTCGAGGTCGTCACCGCGCGCCGCCAGCGCGTTCGCGTCGGCGTGCTGCTTCATGACGCGCTGGTGCGGCTCGGCGTTGCGGGCGTAGCCGTCGTACGGGCCGACGACCGCGGCGAGCTCGGCGGAGCGCTTGTACGCGGTGCCGGTCATCAGCGAGGTGATCGAGGCGGCGAGCGTGCGGCCGCCGTTCGAGTCGTACGCGTGGCCGGTCGCCATCAGCAGGGCGCCGAGGTTGGCGTAGCCGATGCCGAGCTGGCGGAAGGCGCGGGTGTTCTCGCCGATCTTCTGGGTGGGGAAGTCCGCGAAGCAGATGGAGATGTCCATCGCGGTGATGACGAGCTCGACGACCTTGGCGAAGCGCTCGGAGTCGAAGGACTGGTTGCCCTTGCCGTCGTCCTTGAGGAACTTCATGAGGTTGAGCGAGGCGAGGTTGCAGGACGTGTTGTCCAGGTGCATGTACTCGCTGCACGGGTTCGACGCGGTGATGCGGCCGGACTCGGGGCAGGTGTGCCAGTGGTTGATCACACCGTCGTACTGGATGCCCGGGTCGGCGCAGGCCCACGCGGCCTCGGCCATCTTGCGGAAGAGCGCCTTGGCGTCGACCTTCTCGATGACCTCGCCGGTCATGCGGGCGCGCAGGCCGAACTCGGTGCCGTTCTCGACGGCCGTCATGAACTCGTCGTTCACGCGGACGGAGTTGTTGGCGTTCTGGTACTGGACGGACGTGATGTCGTCCCCGCCCAGGTCCATGTCGAAGCCCGCGTCGCGCAGGGCGCGGATCTTCTCCTCTTCCTTCACCTTGGTCTCGATGAAGTCCTCGACGTCCGGGTGGTCCACGTCGAGGACGACCATCTTGGCCGCGCGGCGGGTGGCGCCGCCCGACTTGATCGTTCCTGCGGACGCGTCGGCGCCGCGCATGAAGGAGACCGGGCCGGAGGCGTTGCCGCCGGAGGAGAGGAGCTCCTTGGAGGAGCGGATGCGGGAGAGGTTCAGGCCGGCGCCGGAGCCGCCCTTGAAGATCATGCCCTCTTCCTTGTACCAGTCGAGGATCGACTCCATGGAGTCGTCGACGGCCAGGATGAAGCAGGCGGAGACCTGCTGGGGCTGGGGGGTGCCGACGTTGAACCAGACCGGCGAGTTGAAGCTGAAGATCTGGTGGAGCAGGGCGTAGGTCAGCTCGTGCTCGAAGATCTCGGCGTCCGCGGGGGAGGCGAAGTAGCCGTGGTCCTCGCCGGCCTTCGTGTAGGTCTTCACGATCCGGTCGATCAGCTGCTTCAGACCGGTCTCGCGCTGCGGGGTGCCGACCGCGCCGCGGAAGTACTTGCTGGTGACGATGTTGACCGCGTTCACCGACCAGAAGTCGGGGAACTCGACGCCGCGCTGCTCGAAGTTCACCGAGCCGTCGCGCCAGTTGGTCATGACGACGTCACGGCGCTCCCAGACCACCTCGTCGTACGGGTGCACGCCGGGGGTGGTGTGGATGCGCTCGATGCGCAGGCCCTTGCCCGCAGCCTTGGACCCCTTGGCGCGGGAACCACGTGCCGGACCGCTCGCCGTCTCTGTCATGCCGTCCTCCCATATACGGGCAAAAACGCCCTGATGTGCCCGCGAATTCCGTGGCACGGTGTGTGTCTGATCTGGCTTGTGACCCGCGGGGCAGAGCCCTGCGGGCAGGTCTGTCTTCCCGGCTTCCCGCCGGGTGGTGGGGGGCTCCTCCTGCCCGGCCGCGCTGCGGCCGGCCGGATCAGTCGGAGGCGGGCGCGGGCACGGGGACCTGGGCGGTCGCGCCGGGCTCGCACCCGTCGAGGGCGGGCCGCTGCTCACGAAGCTCCGTGATCGCGGCCTCGAAGTCTTCGAGGGTGTCGAACGCCTTGTAGACGGACGCGAAGCGCAGGTACGCGACGAGGTCGAGCTCCTGCAGCGGACCGAGTATGGCCAGGCCCACGTCGTGGGTGGTGAGCTCGGCGCTTCCGGTGGACCGCACCGCCTCCTCGACCCGCTGGCCGAGCTTGGCGAGGGCGTCCTCGGTGACCGGCCGGCCCTGGCAGGCCTTGCGCACGCCGGAGATGACCTTGGTGCGGCTGAAGGGCTCGGTCACTCCGCTTCGCTTGATCACCATCAGCGACGCGGTCTCCACCGTGGTGAAACGGCGGGAGCAGTCCGGGCACTGGCGGCGTCTGCGGATCGACGTGCCGTCGTCCGTCGTACGGCTGTCGACGACGCGGCTGTCGGGGTGCCTGCAGAAGGGGCAGTGCATGGCTCCGGACCCTCCCTCATGGCACGACTGACTTGCTTCGGAACCATCCCGGCAGTTCACTGCCAGGGCTCTCGAAGCAGCCACCAGCATATGCGATGTCGTGGGTCCCGGCAGACCGGGGAACACAACTTCTGGGTAGCCGCGGCCATCCAACCACTAGATCTTGGGTTGGAGTGGATTGACACACCCCAGCGTGTCGCGCGGCGTACTGGCCGGATACAGGGGGTCCTCCTGCCAGGCTGGGACCCGTCCGCGCCGGACCGGAAGCCCGCCGGGAGCCCGTCGGACGCCTGCGCGGCACCCCGGGCCGGAGCCGTGTCCGCCCGCCGCGATCCGCGCGGGAAGGGTACCGTAAGTAATGGTTCCGGCACCGAACCTGCGTTCGGACCGGCGGCCTCGGCGGCCGCCATACACCTCACACCGTGATCACGGTCGGTGAAATCCGCTTTTTCACTCGAACGTGTGTTTGGCGCAACCTTTCGAAAGCTACTACCGTTGTCCAGCCAGGGAGAACAAGTCGAGAGGGGCCGACGTGACCACCACCGCAGACAGTGCCACCATCACTGCCCAGAACCGCTCCCAGGGCCGACTCGAGCCGGTACACGCCATGAGCGAGGCACCCATGATCCCGGAGGCCGAGGGCGTACGGCCCGCACGCTCCCTGCCCGGGCGCCCGCCCGGCATCCGCGCGGACAGTTCGGGGCTCACGGACCGGCAGCGGCGGGTGATCGAGGTCATCCGGGACTCCGTGCAGCGGCGTGGCTACCCACCGTCCATGCGCGAGATCGGCCAGGCCGTGGGCCTGTCCAGCACCTCCTCGGTGGCCCACCAGCTGATGGCCCTGGAGCGCAAGGGATTCCTGCGGCGCGACCCGCACCGCCCCCGTGCGTACGAGGTGCGCGGCTCGGACCAGCCCAGCTCGCAGCCCACCGACACCACCGGCAAGCCGGCCGCCTCGTACGTGCCGCTGGTCGGCCGGATCGCCGCCGGCGGGCCGATCCTGGCGGAGGAGTCCGTCGAGGACGTGTTCCCGCTGCCCCGCCAGCTGGTCGGTGACGGAGAGCTCTTCGTGCTGAAGGTCGTCGGCGACTCCATGATCGAAGCAGCCATCTGCGACGGCGACTGGGTCACGGTCCGCCGCCAGCCGGTCGCAGAGAACGGCGACATCGTGGCCGCGATGCTCGACGGCGAGGCCACCGTGAAGCGCTTCAAGCGCGAGGACGGCCACGTCTGGCTCCTCCCGCACAACGCCGCCTACCAGCCGATCCCCGGCGACGAGGCGACCATCCTCGGCAAGGTCGTGGCCGTGCTGCGACGGGTCTGAGCCCCGTCACCCAAGACCGGACCCCGGGACCCACTGCGCCGGTCCCGGGGTCCTGCTCTGTCCGTATCCCCTGAGGTCGTACTGCCTGGGTCCGCACTCCCCAGGCCTGCCGCGTCGGCCGCCTGCCCGGGTCGGCCCTAGCGGCCGTCCGCCTTCGCCGCGGTGTCGATCGCGGCGAGGGACTTCCGGACCTGGTTCCGGTCCGTCGTGTACCAGAAGTCGGGCAGGGAGGACCGCAGGAAGCCGCCGTAGCGGGCCGTGGCCAGCCGCGGGTCCAGCACCGCGACCACACCCCGGTCCCCCGCGGCCCGGACCAGCCGGCCCGCCCCCTGGGCCATCAGCAGTGCCGCGTGGGTGGCCGCCACGGCCATGAAACCGTTGCCCCCGGCCTCCTCCACCGCCTTCTGCCGGGCGCTCATCAGCGGATCGTCCGGACGCGGGAACGGGATCCGGTCCATGACCACCAGCTGGCAGCTGGGCCCCGGCACGTCCACGCCCTGCCACAGCGAGAGCGTGCCGAAGAGGCAGGTCTTCGGGTCGGCGGCGAAGGCCTTGATCAGTTCTCCGAGCGTCTCCTCCCCCTGCAGCAGGATGGGAGCGTCCAGCCTGCTGCGGAGCTCCTCGGCGGCAGCCTTGGCCCCGCGCATCGAAGAGAACAGGCCGAGGGTCCGGCCGCCGGCCGCCTCGATCAGCTCCGCGAGCTCGTCCAGCATGTCCCCGCGCGAACCCTCCCGGCCGGGCGTGGCCAGGTGCTTCGCGACGTAGAGGATGCCCTGCTTCGGATAGTCGAACGGGGAGCCCACGTCCAGGCCCCGCCACACCGGCAGGTCCTCCCCCGTCACGCCCTCCGGGGCCAGGCCCAGGGAGGCGCCCACCCCGTTGAAGTCCCCGCCGAGCTTGAGGGTGGCCGAGGTCAGCACCACGGAACGCTCGGAGAAGAGCTTCTCTCGCAGCAGGCCGGACACGGACATGGGGGCGACGCGCAGGGTGGCTCCGAAGCGGTCGTGCCGCTCGTACCAGACCACGTCGTACTCGGACCCCTGGGTGATCCGCTCCGCGACGGCGTGGATGCTCTCGACGGAGGCGAGGGCCTGCTTGCGCACGGCGTCCTCGTCCTGGACGGACTTGTCCCGGGTCGCGCCCAGGGCCGAGATCACGTTCCGCGCGGCGT
Organism: Streptomyces sp. NPDC030809; assembly: GCF_055572195.1. Taxonomy (NCBI): domain Bacteria; kingdom Bacillati; phylum Actinomycetota; class Actinomycetes; order Kitasatosporales; family Streptomycetaceae; genus Streptomyces; species Streptomyces sp. NPDC030809. The sequence continues at coordinate 67,825 of NZ_JBVIDV010000009.1, read as the reverse complement.
CGCGCAGGGCGAGCAGGGCGTAGCCGAGGTCCTCGGGGATCACCTCGAGCCGGCCGGGGAGGGCCAGCTCCATCAGCCGCTCGAACCCCTCGGCGGCGGTCTGGAGCTCGTCGGCGGTCTTCTCGTTGACGAGCTTCGCCGCTCGCTTCACCGCACGGTTGACCTGCCCGGGAGTGAGCTCGCCGGTGGCCACGCCGGTGACCCGGGACACCAGCTCGTGCGCCTCGTCGACGATCAGCACCTCGTGCTGCGGGAGCACGGGCGCCCCCTCGATCGCGTCGATGGCGAGCAGGGCGTGGTTGGTGACCACGACATCGGCCAGTTTCGCCCGCTCGCGGGCGGCCTCGGCGAAGCACTCGGCCCCGTACGGGCACTTCGTCGCGCCCAGGCACTCCCGCGAGGAGACGGAGACCTGGGCCCAGGCACGGTCGGACACGCCCGGGGTGAGGTCGTCGCGGTCGCCCGTCTCGGTCTCGTCGGCCCAGTCCCGCATGCGCAGCAGGTCCTTGCCGAGCTTGCTGGTCGGGGCGGCGGCCTCGAACTGGTCGAAGAGTCCCTCCTCCTCGTCCTGGGGCGCTCCCTCGTGCAGCCGGTGCAGGCACAGGTAGTTCGACCTGCCCTTGAGCATGGCGAACTGCGGGCGGCGGCGCAGCTGCGGGTGCAGCGCCTCCACCGTGCGGGGCAGATCGCGCTCGACCAGCTGCCGCTGGAGGGCGAGCGTGGCGGTGGCCACGACCACCCGCTCGCCGTGCGCCAGGGCCGGCACCAGGTAGCCGAGGGACTTACCGGTGCCGGTGCCGGCCTGGATGAGGCGGTGGGAGTTGTCGTCGATGGCTTCGGCGACCGCTTCGGCCATGGCCACCTGGCCGGGCCGCTCCGTACCGCCGACGGCGGAGACGGCGGCGTGCAGCAGGTCGGGGAGGGAGGGCTTCGTCATAGCACCGTCAACCCTACGCGGCCCCGCTGACAACGACTCACGGCCGGTGCAGGGGGTTGGGTACGGTTCCGGCCACGACGGCGTGCGGGCGCTCGGGCCGGTCGCGGTAACCATCCGTGTACAGCCGGTTCCGGTTCAGGCACAGGCGGCCGATCCGGGGGGCGAGCAGGTCGAAGAGCTCGAAGCGCTCCTTGAGCTCGGGGAAGCGGGCCTGGTAGCGGAGGATCTCCTCGCGGACGAGGGACCAGAAGGCGTGCTCGGGGAACCCGAGGCGGTCCTCGCAGATCGCGGAGAGGTAGCGGAAGACCCCCACGAACAGGCCGGAGTGGATGAACTGCGGCAGGAAGCCTGCGGGCTCGGTCAGCAGCACCTCCCGGACCTCGTCGGGCATCGCCGCCCGTTCGGGCAGGGGCTCCTCGCTGACGTTGACGTCGTCGACGAAGTCCTTGACCGCCAGCCGGACCGGCACGTCGTGCTCGTCGAAGACGACGATGGCGTTCTCCCCGTGCGGGGAGAAGACCGTGCCGTAGCGGTAGAGGAAGTGGAGCAGCGGCGGCAGCAGGGCGGCGAAGAGCCGCTGCAGCCAGACCGCGGGGGCCAGGCCGGAGCGGGCGACCAGCTCCTCGGTGAAGGCCCGCCCCCGGGGATCGGTGTGGAGCAGCGAGGCGAGGGTCCGGGCCCGCTCCCCCGGGGCCAGCAGCCCGGTCAGCGGCTCGCGCCAGATCGCGCCGAGCAGCTCCTTGTACTGGTACGGGACCTCGGGCAGCTCCTCGTACACCGGGTGCGCGACGGTCACCGAGGCCACCTCCCCGAGGAGGATCACCCCGCATTCCTCGCGCAGGAAGGGGTCGGCGTCCCGGACGGAGTGCACCCAGGCGGTGACGGCGGGGGCGGCGCGGGCCAGCCGGGTGGGCAGGCCGCGCCAGACGAGCGTGTTGAAGACGGACAGCGGCAGCTTGACGCTGTGCCGCTCGGGCCGGGAGAGGTTCAGGAAGGTGCGGATCGACTGCTGCGGGAGGCGTACGTCGGGATCGGCGGGCAGCGGCACCAGCGCGTCGGAGGCCAGGGAGGACGCGAAGAGGGGCAGGACCACCTCGTCCCACTGCCAGGGGTGCACGGGGAGGTAGAGGTAGGCGGTCGGGTCGAGGCCCCGTTCGCGCAGGGTGCGGTCGAAGGCGGCGCGGGTGACGGGGTCCAGCTCGCGGGCGTACAGGCGGCCGGCCTCCTCCAGCCCGGCCGTGCCGCGGTAGCCGGCGATGGAGGTGTGGGCGGCGAGCCAGGGCAGCCGGCGCGGGCTGCGGGCCTCGGGGGCCCAGGCGGCGGCGTCGGCGCCGGAGAAGCCGAGCCGGCCCTTGTTGAGGACCAGCCAGGGGTGGCCCGTCTGGTGGCCTTCCAGTGCGGCGTAGTCCAGGTCGGCGAGCACGTCCGCGGTGAGGGCGGTGTGGTCGAGGCGGGCGTCGGCGCTGAGGGTGGCGCCGAGCTCGCGGACGAGGTGGCCGAGGGTGGCCCCGTCGAGGCCGAGCATCCGCCGGGCCAGGACGACGAACCGGAAGGGGTCGGTGAAGGCGGCGGAAGCGGCCGAGGCGTCCCCGGCCGGGGTGTGGGTGAGGGTGCCGGGGTCCACCTGCCAGCTGTCGTACGAGCGGCGGCGGGCCCGGAAGCCGAGGACGGACCCGTCGTCGAGGGGCAGGGTCCAGGCGTCGGTGCCGGAGGGGTCGGCCCGGGGCTGCAGGATGTCCTCGTAGGCGAACTCGCCGATCATCTTGGCGAGGAGGCGGCGGCCGGCGGACTGCCAGGCGGGGCCGTTCAGTTCGGGCGGGGTCTGCGGGGCGGGCGGCTCGGCGGGCACGGCGGAGTCGGGGCTGGCTGGAAAATTCGGCACGGGACTCCTCGGGTGGGAACTCGGCTGCGGAGAGCGGCGTTGAGCAGGTACGGAGAGCGTCAGAGAAGGGTGCGCAGGGCCCGCTCACGGATCATCAGGGCAGCGCGCTTCTCGGGGAGGTCGATCTCCGCCGACAAGCGGAAACCAGAGCTCAGGAAGGCTGATACGGAGGGGGTGTTGCGGATGTCCGGTTCGGCGACGACGCGCGTGCAGCGGGGACGGTTGTCGAGCACGAGGTCGGCCACGGCACGGAGCAGCAGTGTTCCGAGGCCGCGTCCGCGGTCCGTGGAGCCTCCGATCAGCAGGTGGATACCCGTGTCGTGGGGGCGCGCCGGGTAGTGCCGGGAGAGCGGGTCGAGGTCGGCCCGGTAGATCTCCCAATAGCTCATCGGCGTGCCGTCGAGGACTCCCAGGCAGGGGATGCTCCGGCCGTCTCCTTCGAGCTGCTCCCGCAGGTGCGCCTCGGTCACGGCGGCCGGTCCGGAGAGCTCCCAGAAGGCTGCCACGGCGGGGTCGTTCATCCAACCGGTGAGGAGTTCCAGGTCCCGGTCGATGCGGACGGGGGCGAGCTGGAAGACGCCTGCGGGGGTGGCGACCGCGTTCCATCCGGCCGGGGAGTCCAGCAGGTCGGCCTCGGCGAGGAAGGGCAGGCTCTCGGGGCTGCCCGGGCGCAGGGCTGCCGGGTCGGGTTCGGCCGCGAGGAGGGAGAGGAGCTCTCCCGGGAGCCGCAGGTCGAGGGTGTCCTCGCAGGAGTATCCGGTGTACGGGGCGCCGGTTTCGGGTCCCGCGTCGATGGGGGGCATGTGGGCTCTTCTCAACGTCAGTCGTGGAGGGGGTTGGTGAGCGTGGCGTAGACGGACTGGGTGTCGACGGGGCCGACGAGTTCGTCCAGGCCGTGGAGCCGGGTGAGGAGGTTCGCCTTGCAGCGCAGGGTGGGCGATTCGAGCAGCAGGGCGGGGAGGGGGCCGAGGCCGGAGACCTTGCCGAGGAAGCGGCGGAAGGCGGCGAGCAGCAGGCGTTCGTCCGCGAGGCGCTGGGAGCCGAAGGCGCCGATGAGGCCGAGGACGTTGTTGATGCCGAGGTAGTAGGCGAAGCGCTCGTCGGTGACGGTGTCGGAGACGAAGGTGTCGCTGGCGGAGCCGATGCCGGGGAGCCGGCGGTCGAGTTCCTCGCGGTGGGACTCGCGGAAGTAGTAGCCCTGGTTGTCGCGGTAGCGGCCGCCGGCGGGCCATCCGGCCCGGTCGAGGAGGACCAGGGTGTTCTGCTGGTGCGCTTCGAGGGCGATGCCGGCGAGGGCGTCGAGGGCGAGCACGGGCAGGACGACCTGGTCGAGGTAGCGCAGGAACCACTCGGTGGCCACGGCGGAGGCGGGGCGGCCGGTGGTGGCGACGAGGCGGGCGACGGTGTCGGCGAGCCGGGAGGTCACCGTGTCGCGTCCGGGCCACGGGCGCGGGGCGGTGAGGGCTGCGATGCACACGGCGTCGTCGGCGGGACCGAAGGGGTTGTGCCGGAGCAGGGCGTCGAGTCCGGGTACGGGCTCCCCGTCGCGGGTGTCGACGGCGACCCAGGCGGGGTCGCGGACGATGTCGAAGCCGGGGTGGGCGGCCTGCCACTGGTCGGCGAGGCCGGAGCGCAGCAGCCGGTGCACCTCGACCCCGCGGTGGAGCTCCTTGCGGAGGTTCTCGCGGCGGGAGTTGGTGATGGGGAGGCCGAGGGACAGCTTGAGCATGGCGGGGGCGCCGGGGCGGTGCACGGTGCGGACGGAGGAGGTGGGGTGCCAGGGGTCCCCGTGGGGGCCGAGGTCGTGGAGCAGGCCGGCGTCGAGCAGGGCGGCTACGGCGGGGCGGTGCAGGAGGTCGCGGGCCTGCCAGGGGTGCAGCGGAAGGGGGGTGGTGCCCTCGGGAACGGCGAGTCCCGGGGCGAGCCGGGCGAGGAGCTGGGCGGCGGGGACGGTGCGGCCGCTCTCGGTCCAGGCGGAGTCGGTGGCGAGGACGGAGGGGTGGACGGCCGTCCAGTGGAGGGGGAAGGAGCCGTGCAACTCGGGTGAGTAGAGGCGGGCTTCGGCCTCGGAGAGTCCCTCGCGGCTCTTCGGGGTGGGGTGCAGGGGGTGACCGAGCAGAAGGGACTGTTCAGCGGTGAGGAAGGGATCCGAGCCGGCCGGGTCGTCGGGGTGGCGGCGCCGGTCGGCGATGAACACGGCGGTGCGGCGGACCGAGTCGGCGACCCTGCCGACCAGGTCGGCGCCGCCCCGGGCACCGCCTTCGCGGACGAGGAGCCCGGCGAGGGTGACGGCGTCGAGCGCCGGGGCTTCGGGCGGGGCGCATTCGAGGCGGGGCGGGGCGAATCGGTGCCACCCGGCGGCGGACCAGTAGCGGACCGGGGTGAGGAGCGCGGTTCCGGAGGCAGCGAGCGGGATGCGCAGCGTCGTGCTCTCGGGGCGGGGCAGGTCGTTCTCGCGGACCCAGCAGCGGAGCAGGTTCTCGACGGCGGCCGCTTCGGCGGCGATCGCCGGGTCCCGGTGGTCGAGGAGGTCGGGCAGTTCCTCGGCGGTGCCCGGGGCGGCAGCGGGGGCCGGCGGGCGGAGGCGGGGGATGCCGTCCTTCTGGCGGGGGACGGTCGCCGGGGGCGCGGCGTCGGGCTGGGCCTGCGGGGTCTGGGAGTGGCCTTCGGCGGGGGGCGGTTCGGGTGCGGGGCTGGAGTTCACGGGGGCTTCCTCGAGGAGTGTCCGGTTCAGTGCACGGTGTGGTCGCCGGGTCGCGCGTGGTGCCGGAGGCGCTCGGCGGCGGCGATGGCATCGGCCAGCCGGTCGAGCACGGCCGCGGCCTGTTCGTCGGTGATGGTCAGCGGGGGCAGCAGCCGGACCACGCTGGAGTGCCGTCCGCCGAGCTCGACGATGAGCCCTCGCCGCAGGCATTCCTCCTGCACGAGGGCGGCCAGCACCGGATCGGCGGGCGCCGGCCTGCGGGCACCGGCCGCCGGGGGCTGGGGTGCTGCGGCTGCCGCGGGCGCGGACGGGCCCAGGGCCCCGGTCCTGGGCCCGGTCCTGTCCCCGGTCCCATCGCCCACCCCGACGCCGATCCCGGCCCCGGATCCAGGTCCGCGTCCGGCGCCGGCTGTCCCCGACGGTCCGGGCATGGCCAGGGCCTCGGGTGCTGCCGGCGGGGGCGCCGCTGACGTGGCCGACTGAAGCTCCCACGCGTGCTCCAGCCCGGGCCCCGACCCCGGCACCGAGCCGAGCCCCGACCCCGGCACGTCCCCTGATCCGGCGGACCTCGGGGAGGGGGTGTGCGGGAGGGGTGGGGCTCCCTCCGGGGTGACCAGCTCCAGGCCGATCATCAGGCCGCGGCCTCGGACGTCGCCGAGGCACGGGTGCGCGGCGGCGAGGGTGCGGAGGGAGGAGAGCATGCGGGCGCCGAGGGCGCCGGCGCGGTCGGCGAGGCCGTTGCTGCGCACGTAGGCCAGGGTGGCGGTGCCGGCGGCCATGGCGAGCTGGTTGCCGCGGAAGGTGCCGGCGTGGGCGCCGGGCTGCCAGGTGTCCAGGTCCTCGTGGTAGACGACGACCGCGAGCGGCAGGCTGCCGCCGATGGCCTTGGACAGGACCATCACGTCGGGGACCACACCGGCGTGGTCGACCCCCCAGAAGGCTCCGGTGCGGCCCACGCCCGTCTGGACCTCGTCGGCGATGAGGGGGATGCCGCGTTCGCGGGTGAGCGCGCGGATCCGGCGCAGCCAGGCGTCCGGGGCGGGATGCACCCCGCCCTCGCCCTGCACGGGTTCGATGATCATTCCGGCGGGGGTGGGCACCCCGCCCTTGGGGTCGTCGAGCAGGCTCTCCGTCCAGCGGGCGGCGAGTTCGGCGCCCTCGGCCCCGCCCACCCCGTACGGGCAGCGGTAGTCCTGCGGGTAGGGGAGCCGGGTGACGCGGACCTCCCCGGCCCCGCCAGAGGCGTCGAGGGCTCCGGCGGTCATGCCGTGGTAGGCGCCGGTGAAGGCCATCAGGCCGGAGCGGCCGGTGGCGGTGCGGACGAGTTTCAGGGCCGCTTCGACGGCGTCGGTGCCGGCCGGGCCGCAGAACTGCACCCGTCCGTGCTCGGCCAGCGACGCGGGGAGGGAGGCGAACAGCTCGGTGGTGAAGGCGTCCTTGACGGGGGTGGCCAGGTCGAGGACGTGCAACGGGGCGCCGGAATCGATGACTTTGCGGATCGCCTCCAGCACCACCGGGTGGTTGTGGCCGAGGGCCAGGGTGCCCGCCCCGGAGAGGCAGTCGAGATAGCGGCGGCCGTCGGCTCCTTCGATGGTCAGACCGCGGGCGCGCACCGGCACGATCGGGAGGGAGCGGGCGTAGGTGCGGGCCGACGACTCGCGCAGGGACTGGCGGCGCAGGATGGCCTCGGGTCCCCCGGCCCCGTCCGCCGCCGCGCCCACCCGTGTTGCTGCAGCTGCCTGTTCGGTCAAGCCCACTACTCTCGGTCCTCCCGCATGGATTGCTCATCGAACAAGGACGCTGCCCGCGCGTTCCCCCGTACGTACCAACGACGCGGGCGGCGGGGGATCACGGGTGGGTCCGAAGATCCTTGCGGGCGGGGAACCGCGCCCCCGCTCTGCACCGTCACCAACCTCAGCGGCATAGTGGGGGGTTGCACTCCACGCCTCGAAGCACCAGGGGGATACACGACATGCGACCGATCCGACCGGCCTCCGCCGCCCCGAGCGGGCGAAGCTCCCGTCGCGGTTCCCGGACTCTGGCGGCCACCGGCCTGTGTGCGGTCCTCGCGATGACCGCAGCGGCCTGCGGACCCGGCGGCGACGAGGCGGCCGGCGGGAAGCCGACCGCCGCGGCGAGCGATCCGGCCCCCGGCCCCGGCGGGATCAAGATCCCGGAGCAGCTGCGCGACAAGCTGCGCGAGCACGGCATCGACCTGGACAAGTGGAAGGGCGGGGCCTGGAAGAACTGGAAGAAGGACGACTGGCTGCGCGAGGCCGAGGACTTCATCAACCCGATCATCGAGGACCTGTGGGACCCGGACCGGATGCGCCGGGCGAAGAAGCCCGAGCAGCCGGTCGCCGACCCCGACCTGGGCAAGGACCAGGGCGTCACCGACCCCACCCCGGTGCCGGTGCGGGCCCGTCCTGTGGCCTCGCCGTACCACCAGAGCGTCCCCGAGGCCGGGAAGGTCTTCTTCGACGGCCCCGAGGGCTCGATGGTCTGCTCGGCGACCGTGGTCAAGGACCCGGCCCACCCGGGCAAGTCCAACATGGTCTGGACGGCGGGCCACTGCGTGCACGCGGGGCAGAAGGGCGGCTGGTACCGCAACATCGCCTTCGTGCCCTCGTACAACGACGCGGGCCGCTCCGCCTCCGACCTCAAGGAGGCGACCCGCGAGCAGGTCGCCCCGTACGGGGTCTGGTGGAGCGACTGGGCGCAGACCTCCGACCAGTGGATCGCCGAGGGTGGTCCGACCGGCGGGGCAGGTGCCCCGTACGACTTCGCGGTGCTGCACGTGACCCCGGAGAAGGAGAGCGGCAAGTCCCTGGAGGAGACCGTCGGCGCGGCGCTGCCGGTGGAGTTCCAGGCCCCGGCGGTGCCGAAGATCGCGCAGATCACGGCCACCGGCTACCCGGCGGCGGCGCCGTTCGACGGCCAGCGGGCGTTCCAGTGCGCGGACCGGCCGGGCCGGCTCTCGCTGGACGAGCAGGCTCCGGTGATGTACCGGATCGGCTGCACGATGACCGGCGGTTCCTCGGGCGGCGGCTGGGTGGCCACCGGGCGTGACGGCAAGCCGGCCCTGGTGTCGAACACCTCGATCGGCCCGGTCACGGCGGGCTGGCTCGCCGGGCCCCGGCTGGGCCCGGAGGCGAAGGCGGTCTTCGCCGGAGTGAGCGGCAAGTTCGCGGGCCGCTAGGTCGTGGACGCGACGAGGGCCCCGGTCCCCCTTCGGCAGGGGGCCGGGGCCCTCGTCGTGTGTGCTGCCGCCGGGTGTCCGGCGGCGGGGTCAGTGCTTCGCCGGCACGTACGGTGCCAGGTCCGCGGCCAGGTCCTCGTTGACCCGCGCCCTGAGCAGGGTGCCCTCCGGGGTGTGCTCCTCGGAGAGCATCTCGCCCTCGGCGTGCACCCGGGCGACCAGCCCGCCGTGCGTGTAGGGCACGAGCACCTCGACCTCGACCGAGGGCCGGGGCAGCTCGGCGTCGATGAGTGCGAGGAGCTCCTCCATGCCCATGCCGGTGCGGGCCGAGACGGCGATGGAGTGCCGCTCGATGCGCAGCAGGCGCTGGAGGACCAGCGGGTCCGCCGCATCGGCCTTGTTGATCACCACGATCTCGGGCACGTCCACGGCGCCGACCTCGCGGATGACCTCGCGGACCGCCGCCAGCTGCTCCTCCGGCGCCGGGTGCGCCCCGTCGACCACGTGGAGGATCAGGTCGGAGTCGCCGACCTCCTCCATGGTGGAGCGGAAGGCCTCGACGAGGTGGTGCGGCAGGTGCCGGACGAAGCCGACGGTGTCGGCCAGGGTGTAGACCCGGCCGGTCGGCGTCTCGGCCCGGCGTACGGTCGGGTCGAGGGTGGCGAACAGCGCGTTCTCCACCAGCACGCCCGCGCCGGTGAGGCGGTTGAGCAGCGAGGACTTGCCCGCGTTGGTGTAGCCGGCGATCGCGACGGACGGGATCTTGTTCCGCCGCCGTTCCTGCCGCTTGATGTCGCGGCCGGTCTTCATCTCCGCGATCTCCCGGCGCATCTTCGCCATCTTCTCGCGGATCCGTCGCCGGTCCGTTTCGATCTTGGTCTCACCGGGGCCTCGGGTGGCCATGCCGCCACCGCCGCCGCCACCCATCTGGCGGGACAGCGACTGACCCCAGCCGCGCAGCCGCGGCAGCATGTACTGCATCTGCGCGAGTGCGACCTGCGCCTTGCCCTCTCGGGACTTGGCGTGCTGGGCGAAGATGTCGAGGATCAGGGCGGTCCGGTCGACGACCTTGACCTTGACGACGTCTTCGAGGGCGATGAGCTGGCCGGGGCTGAGCTCGCCGTCGCAGACGACGGTGTCGGCACCGGTTTCGATGACGATGTCGCGCAGCTCGCGGGCCTTGCCCGAGCCGATGAAGGTGGCCGGGTCCGGCTTGTCGCGGCGCTGGATGACACCGTCGAGCACGAGGGCGCCCGCCGTCTCGGCGAGTGCGGCGAGCTCCGCGAGGGAGTTCTCCGCGTCGCTCACCGTGCCGGAGGTCCAGACACCGACGAGCACCACGCGCTCCAGTCGCAGCTGGCGGTACTCGACCTCGGTGACGTCTTCGAGCTCGGTGGAGAGGCCCGCCACGCGGCGCAGGGCCGCGCGCTCGGAGCGGTCGAACTGGTCGCCGTCCCGGTCTCCGTCGATCTCGTGGCTCCAGGCGACGTCCTCTTCCATCAGGGCATCGGCCCGAAGGCTCTCGGTGAAGCTCTGCGCGTCCCGCGCGTCCTGGGAAGGGGAAGAAGAGGAGGTCATTGGGTCCTTACGTCGTTGTGAATGCACTGCTGGGGGTGCAACGCGCGAGGGTCCGGGAAGATTCCCGGCCTCGGCGGCCCGTCGATAGTGACATGCCCGTTCGGAGCGCGTCACACCCTTTTCGCGCCGCCCGTCACCCCGTGCTCCTGGCGCTCCACTCGGGGTGTCCGGGCACGGCCGGGGTCTTCTCCCCGTACAGCCAGGCCTGGAAGAACGGCCCGAGGTCCCGCCCGGCGGTCTCCGAGGCGAGCCGTACGAAGTCGGCGGTGCCGGCCGTGCCGTCCTTGTGGCGGGCGACCCAGGCGCGCTCCAGCCGGTCGAAGGCCTCGGTGCCGATCGTCTGGCGCAGGGCGTACAGGACCAGGGCCGAGCCGTCGTACACGATGGGCCGGAACAGTCCGATCTTCTGCCCGGGTGCGGCGGCCTTGGGTGCGGCCGGGGGCCCGCCGGCGGCCCGCCACTGGTCGGAGCGCTGGTACGCCTCGCGCATGCGCCGCTCCAGGGGGTACTTCCCCAGCCCGTCGGCGTAGAGGGCCTCGTACCAGGTGGCGTGGCCCTCGTTGAGCCACAGGTCGGACCAGGTGCGGGGGGTGACGCTGTCGCCGAACCACTGGTGGGCGAGTTCGTGGACCATCACGGCCTCCACGTACCAGGAGGGGTAGCCGGGCTCGGTGAACAGGCCGCGTTCGAAGAGCGAGAGGGTCTGCGTCTCCAGCTCGAAGCCGGTACGGGCGCTCGCGATCAGCACTCCGTAGTTCTCGAACGGGTAGCGGCCGAGCCGCTCCTCCAGCCAGGCGATGTGGCCGGGGGTCTTGGCGAGCCAGGGTTCGAGCCGCCGTGCGTCGGCGGCGGGCACGACGTCGCGCACGGGCAGGCCGTGCGGCCCGGCCCGGTGCACGACGGCGGAGGTGCCGATGGAGACCTGGGCGAGCTCGGTGGCCATGGGGTGCAGGGTGCGGTACGTCCAGGTCCTCGTGGGCGCGGCCGGGGCGGGGGCACCCGGGAGCGGGAGGCTGCGGCGGACCGGCTCGGGCACCCCGTTGGCCACGGCGGTCAGGCCCTCGGGGGCGGTGACGCGGATGGTGAAGTACGCCTTGTCGGCGGGGTGGTCGTTGCACGGGAAGACCCGGTGGGCGGCGTCGGCCTGGTTGGCCATGGCGAGGCCGTCCGCGGTGGGGACCCAGCCCCCGTCGGAGCGGCCGCGCGGGTCGCTGGTGTGCCGGATGGTGATGTTCAGGGCGGCTCCGCGGGCGAGCGGGAACTGCGGGGTGAGGACGAGGTCCTCGCCGGCCGTCTCGAACCGCGCGGGCGCCCCGTTGACCTCGGCGGAGGACACGGTGCCGTGGGTGAAGTCGAGGTTGATCCGCTCCAGGGGCTCCAGGGTGACCGCCCGGAGGCTGGTGACGGCGTCGAGGGGCCGCGTGTTGCTCGCGTACGTGAAGGACAGGTCGTAGGCGAGGACGTCGTACCCGGGGTTGCCCAGTTCGGGGAAGAGCCGGTCGCCGATGCCGAGGGCCCGGGGCGGCGGGAGGACGGCGGCGACCAGGGTCAGCGAGGCGGCGGCGAGCAGGGCGGCCCGCAGGCGGCGCGAGGTGAGCTGCATGACACACCGCTACCAGCGCCCGCCCCGCGCCCGGGGGCGACGCGCGATGATCCCACCCGAACGGGAGACCCCGGCCGGACCGGCCCGCGCGGAACCGGCCCCCGGGCGGCCGCCCTACGCGCGGCCGACGTCGTAGACGCCGGGGACCTCGCGCATGGCGCGCATCAGGGCGGGCAGGCCGGTCGCGTCGGGCAGCTGGACGGTGTAGGTGTGGCGGACCCGCTGCTCGGTCGGGGGCTCGACGGTGGCGGAGACGATGGAGGCGCCCTCGCGGGACATGGCCTCGGTGAGGTCGGCGAGGAGATGGGGGCGGCCGAACGATTCAGCGACGAGGGTGACCATGCAGTCGGTGGTGGCCCGCCAGTGCACGGCCACGGGGGTGCGGCCGATCTCGCGCATCCGGTCGACGGCCGAGCACTGCACCCGGTGGACGGTGACGGCGCCCCCGCGTACGACGAACCCGGCGACGGTGTCGGGCGGTACGGGCGTACAGCAGCCGGCGAGGCGGACCGGGGCGTCGGGCAGGTCGGCGACCGCGTTGCCCCCGGCGGCGCGCATGGAGGTCATGGGCAGCGGGGCCCGGGGTGCGGCCTCGGGCACCCGCGGACCGTCGGGGTGGGCCCGGAGCCAGCCCGTGATGGCGATGCGGGCGGCGGGGGTGCGGGCGTGTTCGAGCCAGTCGGGGGAGGGTCCCGAGGAGGAGTCCTGGGCGATCAGCAGCTGCACGGTGTCCCCGTCGGCGAGCCGGGAGCCGAGGGCTGCGATCCGCCCGTTGACGCGGGCGCCGATGCAGCCGTGGGCGGCCTCGCCGTGCCGGGCGTAGGCGGCGTCCACGCAGGTGGCGCCCGCGGGGAGGCTGACGGGTGCGGGGTCCGCCGGGCCGTCGGTGAGGAAGACGGTGATCTCCCGGTCCTGGGCGAGTTCGGCCCGCAGGGAGCTCCAGAAGGTGTCCGGGTCGGGGGTGGACTGCTGCCAGTCGAGGAGGCGGGAGAGCCAGCCGGGGCGGGTGGGGTCGATCCGCTCCCCCGGGGCGCCGGGGTCGGCGGGCTCGGCGGGGGCGTAGGGGTTGCCGAGGGCGATGACTCCGGCCTCGGCGACGCGGTGCATCTGGTGGGTGCGGATGAGCACTTCGGCCACCGAGCCGTCGGGGGTGGCGAAGGCCGTGTGGAGCGACTGGTAGAGGTTGAACTTGGGGGCGGCGATGAAGTCCTTGAACTCCGAGACCACCGGGGTGAAGCACGTGTGGAGCTCGCCGAGGACCCCGTAGCAGTCGGCGTCCTCCGCGACGAGGACGAGCAGCCGGCCGAACTCCGGGCCGCGCAGCTCCCCGCGTTTGCGGGCGATGCGGTGGACGGAGACGAAGTGCCGGGGGCGGACCTGCACTTCGGCGGGGATCCCGGCCTCGCGCAGGACGGCCCGTACGGAGTCGGCGAGGGCGGGCAGGGGGTCGCCCTCGGCGGCGTGCGCGGCGATGAGGGCGCGGGTGCGCTCGTACTCCTCGGGGTGGAGGATCGCGAAGACGAGGTCTTCGAGCTCGGTCTTGAGGGCCTGGACCCCGAGCCGTTCGGCGAGCGGGATGAGGACGTCGCGGGTGACCTTGGCGATGCGGGCCTGTTTCTCGGGCCGCATGACGCCGAGGGTGCGCATGTTGTGCAGCCGGTCGGCGAGTTTGATGGACATGACGCGGACGTCGTTGCCGGTGGCGACGAGCATCTTGCGGAAGGTCTCGGGCTCGGCGGCGGCCCCGTAGTCGACCTTTTCGAGTTTGGTGACCCCGTCGACGATGTAGCAGACCTCGTCCCCGAACTCGGCGCGGACCTGATCGAGGGTCACCTCGGTGTCCTCGACGGTGTCGTGGAGCAGGGAGGCCGTCAGCGTGGTGGTCTCGGCGCCCAGTTGGGCGAGGATGAGGGTGACGGCGAGCGGGTGCGTGATGTACGGTTCGCCGCTCTTGCGCATCTGGCCGCGGTGCGAACTCTCGGCGAGCACGTACGCGCGGTGCAGTACGCCGAGGTCCGCGTCGGGATGGTGGGCCCGGTGCGCCTCGGCCACGTGGCCGATGGCGTCGGGGAGCCGGTCGCGGGCGGCCGGGCCGAGCAGGGCGGCCCGGCCGAGCCTGCGCAGGTCGAGCCTGGTCCGGCCGCGCCTGCGCGCGGTGGCTGCGGTCAGGCGGAACTCCGCGCCCGCATCGGGGTTCGTGGCCTCTGCACTCATGGGCACCTCCGGCATCAACCGGCGGTGGTGGGGCAGGGGGTGAGCCCTCAGGGCCGGTGTCTGATGTTACCGACCCCACCACGTGGCGCAGTCCGCCTCTCGCTCAGCGTGAAACGGATCACCCATTCGAGGGAAGCTCTACGCGAAAGCCGTTTCGGTCAGCCAGGCCGGGTCGATCTTGCCTTCGGCCACGATGACGGCGGGGCCGGTCATCTCGACGGAGCCGTCGGGCTGCTCGGTGATGACCAGCGTGCCGCCCAGCACGTCCACGGTGTAGGTGACGGCTTCGCCGGTCAGGGCCGGGTCGGCGCCGTCGCGGCGGGCGGTGGCGACGGCCACGGCGCAGGCCCCGGTGCCGCAGGAGCGGGTCTCGCCCGCGCCGCGCTCGTGCACGCGCATGGCCACGTGCCGCGGGCCGCGGTCCACCACGAACTCCACGTTCACACCGGTGGGGTAGGCCTCGGCAGGGCTGAACGGCGGTGCGGTGTACAGGGTTCCGGCCTCGTCGAGGTCGGCCACGAAGGCGACCGCGTGCGGGTTGCCCATGTTCACGTTGCGGGCCGGCCAGGTCCGCTCGCCGACCGAGACGCTGACCTCGCCCTCGGGGAGCACGGCCCGGCCCATGCCGATGGTGACGTCCCCGGTCTTGTCGAGGTGGACGTGCTTGACCCCGCCGCGGGTGGCGACGGACAGCTCGCCCGGCTCGATGTGCCCGGCGTGCTGGAGGTAGCGGGCGAAGACCCGGACGCCGTTGCCGCACATCTCGGCGACCGAGCCGTCGCCGTTGCGGTAGTCCATGAACCACTCGGCCTCGCCGGCCATGTGCGCGGCCTCGGGGTGCGCGGCGGAGCGGACCACGTGGATCAGCCCGTCGCCGCCGATGCCGGCCCGGCGGTCGCACAGCCGGGCGACGGCCGTCGCGGGCAGGTCGATCGCGTTGTCCGGGTCCGGAATGATCACGAAGTCGTTCTCGGTCCCGTGGCCCTTGAGGAAGGCGAGCTCTGTGGTCGTCACGCGACCATGGTACGGGGGCGGGCCCGCGCGGGGCCGGACGGGCCGGGGCCGTCCCAGGGGGCGAGACGACGGCGCCCGCGGCGGGGCGGTGCGATCGTGCGGATGCCGGGCGGACCGGGCGGCAGGCGCGGCCGTGCGGCGGCCGGGCGGCCGGGTCAGCGCAGGCGGGCCACGCGCCAGACGGCGAGGAAGGCCACGGTGAGGGCCACGGTCGCGTACAGGACGACGATCCGCCAGTCGGGGCGCTCGCCGGAGCCGCGGGCGGGCAGGCCCGGCCAGGAGTAGCCGACCCGGCGGGCGGCCATCATGCCCCAGCCGCCGGCGCAGCAGCTGATCAGCAGGCCGAGCATGGCGACGACGGCCCCGCCGTCGCCGAACTCGAAGGCGAGCGGGAAGGCGAACATGAGCGAGCCCGCGGCGGCGAGCATGACGATCGGGGCCAGCTGCCAGATCCGCAGGCGCCGCTGCGGGCGCAGCTCGACCTCGAACTCGGGGACGGGCTCCTCGTGCTCCGGGCCGTCCGGGCTCAGCCGGTCGGAGTCCGCGGGCAGGCCCAGCACGGCAGGAAGCACCGACTCCTGATCATGTCCGGAGTCGTCGCGCCCGGTGTTCCGAGGGCCGGCCTCCATCGCCACGTGCCCTCCCCACTAGGACTTCGTTCCGCCGAATTTGATGATGGCACGCCCGCGGACCCCCGACGGGCGTCCGGAGCGTCCCGATGCCATCACGTGATCAGGCTGTAACCGCTCGTTCGACCAACGACTGCGCGAGTCCGGGGAGTTCCCCCCGGTCGGCAGCGGCACCGCTGAGCCAGTGGACCCGGGGGTCGCGGCGGAACCAGGAGTCCTGGCGGCGGGCGAAGCGCTTGGTGGCGCGTACGGTCTCGGCCCGGGCCTCGTCCTCGGTGCACTCGCCGGCGAGGGCGGCGAGCACCTGCTGGTAGCCGAGCGCGCGGGAGGCGGTGATGCCCTCGCGCAGCCCCCGGGCCTCCAGGGCCCGCACCTCGTCGACGAGCCCGGCCTCCCACATGCGGTCCACGCGCAGGGCGATCCGCTCGTCGAGCTCGGGGCGGGCCACGTCCACGCCGATCTGCACGCAGTCGTAGACGGAGTCGGGGCCGGGGAGGTTGGCGGTGAAGGGGCGGCCGGTGATCTCGATGACCTCGAGGGCGCGGACGATCCGGCGGCCGTTGCTGGGCAGGATGGCGCGGCCGGCGTCCGGGTCGGCCGCCGCCAGGCGGGCGTGCAGGGCGCCGGGGCCGCGCAGGGTCAGCTCCTCCTCCAGGCGGGCGCGGACCTCGGGGTCGGTGCCGGGGAACTCCAGGGCGTCGATGGCGCCGCGCACGTAGAGGCCGGAGCCGCCGACCAGGACCGGGGTGCGGCCCTCGGCGAGCAGCCGGTCGATCTCGGCGCGGGCCAGCCGCTGGTACTCGGCGACGCTGGCGGTCTCGGTGACGTCCCAGATGTCGAGGAGGTGGTGCGGGATGCCGCCGCGCTCCTCCATCGTCAGCTTCGCGGTGCCGATGTCCATCCCGCGGTAGAGCTGCATGGAGTCGGCGTTGACGACCTCGCCCCCGAAATACCGGGCGAGGGCGACGCCCAGATCGGACTTTCCGGCCGCGGTGGGACCGACGACGGCGATGACCCGCGGAGCGGGGGCTGCACTTCTCACCGACCCAGTCTCGCAAACACCGGGCCCGGTACCCGAACGAGCTACGTGACGGGCCCGCGGCGGGGTCGTTGCCCTTGAGAGGTTCCGCCGGGCCACTGCCCTGTCGGCCGAGCACGGCGACGCGGAACTTTACCCGCACGAGTAACGTTATTGGAGTAGACATGGGCGTTTTTGCATGGTTTCGCCGGAAGGCCAAGGACACCGTCGTGGCGGGGTCCGAGGAGACCCCGGAGCCGGCTCCGGCCCTGACCCAGGAGCCGGAGGGAACCGGCGCCGAAGCGGCCGCCGCGGAGGGATCGGCCGCCACCGATGCGGTGGAGATCCCGAGGCAGCAGTCGGCCGAGGCGGCGGACAGCGAGGCCGGCGAGGGCGCCCGTACGTAGGTATCCGCCAAGAGAAGGTGACCCATGGGCCTGCTGGACAATCTCAAGGCCAAGCTCGCGCCGGCGAAGGACAAGGTCGGCGACCTCGCGCAGCAGCACGAGGGGAAGATCGGCGAGCGCCTGGACAAGGTCGCCCAGGTCGTGGATTCGAAGACCAAGGGCAAGTACAGCGGCCAGATAGCGACCGGCACGGGCAAGGCCAAGGACGCCCTGGGCAAGATCGCCCACAAGGACCACCCGGGCGGTGGCCCGGCGGCTTCCTGACGCGGCGCCCGGTCCGAGGGGCGCGGGGTGCTCCCCGCGCCCCTCGGCCGTGCCGGGCGGCTCGGCCGTGTCCGGGCGCGGGTCCGTCCGTCAGGACCAGGCGGCGACCAGGTAGCCGACCCCGTACGGGGCGTCCTCGTACAGCAGCCGGCCGTCGAGCCCGGCGCCCTCGGCGGCGCCCGCGAGCACCTGCCAGGGCGCCCGGCCGGCGGCCTGGACCGCGGCGCCGAGGGCCGCGTCGATCGCGGCGAGGGCCTCCGTGTCGGCGGAGCCGAGGGCCCGCGCGGCCGCGGCGTCGAAGGGGGCGGCGCGTTCGTCGAGGTAGCCCGGGGCCTTGACCGTGCGGCAGGCGCTGCCGTCGCCCATCACGAGCAGGGCGGTCCGCTGCGGGCCGGCGGACAGTTCGCGGCCTGCGGCGAGGCACTCCCCGGTGCCGAGGGCCGGGTCCACCGCGAGCCCGGTCACGGGGGCGGAGGACCAGCCGGTGTGCTCCAGCAGCCAGGCGGCCACGGCCAGGGAGGCGGGCAGCTCCCGCCCGGCGGGGGCCTCGCCCGTGCCGAGGCGCACCTCGGCGTCTTCCACGCCGAAGGTCCGGAACGAACCGGGCGCACCCTGCGGGTAGCTCCCCGCGGCGGCCCCGGCCGCGGGCCCGACCACGACCAGCCGGTCGGGGCGGGAGGCGGCCAGCACGGCCAGCGCGTCGGAGCAGGCGGTGCGGGCGGCGGCGAGCTCCCCCGCGGCCCCGGCCGCGACCTGCGGCACGAGCAGCGGCGGACAGGGACATACGGCAGCGGCTACGAGCATGATCCGCAGCGTAGTACGCGCAGGGCGGGGTCGGGGGCTGCGCGGAAACGCCGGGGCGCCCGGTCCGCGCGGGACCGGGCGCCCCGGCGGTGCGCAGCAGCGGTGCGTCTCAGGTGAGCGAGCAGCCGCCCGTGGCGGCGGGCAGCGGGGCCGGCGCGCCGATGGACGGCAGGCCGAGCATGACCCCGGCCGGCTGCGCGGGCGCGGCGTTGCGCTTCTCCCAGGCGTCGCCGGCACGCGTCCGGCGGACCTCGGTGGTGGGGCCCTCGGCGAGCAGGTGGTGCGGGGCCGCGTAGGTGATCTCGACGGTCACCACGTCACCGGGGCGGACCTCGGCGTCCGGCTTGGTGAAGTGGACGAGGCGGTTGTCGGGCGCCCGGCCGGAGAGCCGGTGGGTGGCGCCGTCCTTGCGGCCCTCGCCCTCGGCGACCATGACCTCCAGGGTGCGGCCGACCTGCTTCTTGTTCTCCTCCCAGGAGATCTCCTCCTGGAGGGCGACCAGGCGCATGTAGCGGTCCTGGACGACCTCCTTGGGGATCTGCCCCTCCATCTCGGCGGCGGGGGTGCCGGGCCGCTTGGAGTACTGGAAGGTGAAGGCGTTGGCGAAGCGGGCCTCGCGGACCACGTGCATGGTCTGCTGGAAGTCCTCCTCGGTCTCGCCGGGGAAGCCCACGATGATGTCGGTGGAGATGGCGGCGTGCGGGATCGCGGCGCGCACCTTCTCGATGATCCCCAGGAAGCGCTCCTGCCGGTACGAGCGGCGCATCGCCTTGAGGATCGGGTCGGAGCCCGACTGGAGCGGCATGTGCAGCTGCGGCATCACGTTCGGGGTCTCGGCCATCGCGGCGATCACGTCGTCGGTGAAGTCGCGCGGGTGCGGGGAGGTGAACCGGACCCGCTCCAGGCCCTCGATCTCCCCGCAGGCGCGCAGCAGCTTGCTGAAGGCCTCGCGGTCGCCGAGGTCGGAACCGTAGGCGTTCACGTTCTGGCCGAGCAGGGTGATCTCCGAGACGCCCTCCGCGACCAGCGCCTCGACCTCGGCGAGGATGTCGCCGGGGCGGCGGTCCTCCTCTTTGCCGCGCAGCGCCGGGACGATGCAGAAGGTGCAGGTGTTGTTGCAGCCGACGGAGATCGAGACCCAGGCGGCGTAGGCGGACTCGCGGCGGGTCGGCAGGGTGGAGGGGAAGGCCTCCAGCGACTCGGCGATCTCGACCTGGGCCTCTTCCTGGATGCGGGCGCGCTCCAGCAGCACCGGCAGCTTGCCGATGTTGTGGGTGCCGAAGACCACGTCCACCCACGGGGCCCGCTTGACGATGGTCTCGCGGTCCTTCTGGGCGAGGCAGCCGCCGACGGCGATCTGCATGCCGGGGCGCTTGGTCTTCATCGGGGCGAGACGGCCGAGGTTGCCGTACAGCTTGTTGTCGGCGTTCTCCCGCACCGCGCAGGTGTTGAAGACGACGACGTCGGCATCGCCCTCGGCGGTCCCCTCGGGCGCGCGGACGTAGCCGGCGTCCTCCAGGAGGCCGGAGAGCCGCTCGGAGTCGTGCACATTCATCTGACACCCGTAGGTGCGCACCTCGTACGTCTTCACCTGTCCAGGGTAAAGGGGGCGCGGTGGTGGCTCGTGCCGGTCGGTGGGACGGAGGGGGCGGGTGTGACGTGGGACGCCTGGTCTGGCCCGGAATCGGCCGAGCTGGCAGGATCGCGCGCATGCCCCTCCTCATCCCCCGCTTCCGGATCCGCAGGCGCCGTGCCCTCGCGGGTGCGGCGGCCGGGCTGGCCGTGCTCGGGCTGCTGCTCTGGTGGCTGCTGCCCCTGGGGCGCCCGGAGCCGGAGGGCCCGCTGACCTTCAGCACGGGCGGCCGGGCCGGGGTCTACCAGCGCTACGGCGACCTGCTGCGCCAGGCCCTGGCGCGGGACCTGCCGAAGGTGCACGTCACCCTGTTGCCCAGCCAGGGCTCCCAGCAGAACCTGGAGCGGGTGGCGACGGGCAAGGCCGACTTCACCATCGCCACGGCCGACGCGGTCTCGAAGTACCGGATGGACGACCGACCGGGCGCGGACCGGCTGCGGGGCTGCGCCCGGCTCTACGACGACTACGTACAGCTGGTGGTGCCGGCGGACTCGCGGGTGGACTCGGTACGGGACCTCAGGGGTCTGCGGGTGGCGATCGGCCAGCCGGCCTCGGGCGTGCGGCTGATCGCGGAGCGGCTGCTGACGGCGGCGAAGCTGGATCCTGCGACCGACATCACGCCGGTGTCCATCGGCATCGACCAGATGCCGGCTCAGCTGGAGGCGGGCCGGATCGACGCCTTCATCTGGTCGGGCGGCCTGCCGACGAACGCGGTGAAGGAGCTGTCGGAGCGGACCGACATCCGGCTGGTGCAGCTGGGCGACATGATCAAGGAGCTGCAGCGGAGCGGGACCCCGGCGCGGTACTACCGCAGTGCGGTGATCTCCCCCGACACGTACAAGTGGGCGCGGAACAACGACGACGTGACCACGCTGGCCGTGCCGAACCTGCTGGTCACGACGGACCGGACGGATGCGGACCTGACCGAGGGGCTGACCCGGACGGTCATCGGGAGCCGGGACCGGATCGGGCACGAGGTGCATGCGGCGCAGCTGGTGGATCTGCGGACGGCGATCTACACGGATCCGCTGGAGCTGCACGAGGGGGCGGCGCGCTATTACCGGTCGGTGAAGCCGTAGCCGTGCCGGGGCGGGCGGGCTCGCTCTCCGGGGCTGCGCCCCTCCCGCCCTTTCGCCGTTTCCCGGGGCCCCGCCCCCGGACCCCGTTGCGGGGGCTCCGCCCCCGCACCCGCGCTCCTCACACGCCGGAGGGGCTGGAGTCGTCCGCGCCGGCGGGGCGGGAGCCGGCGGAGCCGGAATTGCCGGCGGACAGGAGTTCCGCGGCTGCGGCTGCTGCGCCCACCAGGCCGGCGGAGGTGCCGAGGGCGGCCGGGACCACTTCCAGGGAGCGGACGAAGTCGAGGGTGGCGTAGTCGGCCAGGTGGCGGCGGAGGGGGGCGAACAGGACCTCGCCGGCCGCGGCCACGCCGCCGCCGATGACCGCGAGGTCGGTTTCCACCAGCGTGGCCGTGGCGGCGATGGCCGCGGCCAGGGCCCGGCCGGCTCGGTCGAAGGCCGCCACCGGGACGGGGTCGCCCTCGCGGGCGGCCGCGGCCACTCCGGCGGCGGTGCGGTCGGGGCCGGTCCAGCCCTGCTCGGCGGCCCAGCGGGCGATGGCCGTGCCGGAGGCGATCTGCTCCACGCAGCCGCGGCTGCCGCAGGCGCACGGCTCGCCGTCGAAGGCGACCGAGATGTGGCCGATGTGGCCGGCGTTGCCGGTGGGGCCCGGGTGCAGGCGGCCGTCCAGGATCAGTCCGCCGCCGACCCCGGTGGAGACGACCATGCACAGGGCGTTCGCCCGGCCGCGGGCCGCGCCCAGCCAATGCTCGGCCGCGGTCATCGCCACCCCGTCGCCGACGAGCACGGCCGGTACGCCGGCCCCGTGCCGGGCCAGTTCCGCGGCGGTGCGGTCGAGCACGGGGAACTCGCGCCAGGCGGTGATGTTGACCGGGCTGACGGTGCCGCGGGAGGCGTCCACCGGGCCGGCGCTGCCGATGCCGCAGCGCTCCACGGCGGGCCACGCCGGATCCCGGGCGAGGTCGGCCACGACCTCCGCCACGGCCTGCATGACCTCTTCGGCCCCGGTGCCCCGGGGGGTGGGGCGCTGCGTCCGTGCGGTCATCGTCCCGTCCGGGTGCACCAGGGCCCCGGCGATCTTCGTGCCGCCGATGTCGACGGCGGCGCTCGGGCCGGTGGCCGGCAGGCCGGCGCGCGGGGTGGGGACGGTGGCGGCGGGGCTGGTCACGGGCGCTCCTGTCGGGACGGTCGTGATCCAGTATGCGCGCGAGGGCCGGCACGGAAGCGCCCTTCCCGGCAGCGGACCCGGGCTCGGCACCGGACCGGAGCGGCCCGGCGGAGGTACGGCCCGGCGGCGGAGCGGCCCGGCGGCGGGTGCCGGGAGCCTGCCCCGGACCGCGCCCTACGGGTGGCCGCCCGTGCCCTCGGTGCGGGGGATCGACACCGTCACGCGCAGGCCGTGCGGGGGGTTGCTCTCGTACGACAGGGAGCCGCCGCTCTTGGCCAGCATGGCGCGGGAGATCGACAGGCCGAGGCCCGAGCCCTTGATGTTCTGGTGGCGGCCGCTGCGCCAGAAGCGGTCGCCGATGCGTTCGAGCTCCTCGGCGGTCAGGCCGGGGCCGCGGTCGGCGACGACCACGGTGGCGGCGCCGGGCGCCTCCGTCGTGGACACCGTGACCTCCTCCCCCGGGGGCGTGAACTTCAGGGCGTTGTCGATCACGGCGTCCAGGGCGCTGGACAGGGCGATGGGATCGGCCCAGCAGGTGACGACGGCCTGGCCGGCCTCCGTCAGCCGGACCCCCTTCTCCTCCGCGTACGGCCGCCAGGCGGCGACCCGTTCGGCGGCGAGGGCACCGATGTCCACCAGGCTGTTCTCGGCGGCGGCGTGCTCGGCCAGGGCCAGGTTGAGCAGGTCGTCGAGGACCTGGGCCAGGCGCTTGCCCTCGGTGCGCACGGAGGCGATCTCCTCGTTGCCCTCGGGGAGTTCCAGGGCGAGCAGCTCGATCCGCAGCAGCAGGGCGGCCAGCGGGTTGCGCAGCTGGTGGGAGGCGTCGGCGACGAAGGCCCGCTGCTGCTCCAGGGCCTCTTCGACGTGGTCGGCCATCTCGTTGAACGACAGGGCCAGCCGCTGGAGTTCGGGCGGCCCCCCGGAGGCCGCGACCCGCGAGTTGAGCTGCCCGGTCGCGATGTCGTGGGTGGCCGCGTCGAGGATCCGTACCGGCCGCAGCACCCAGCTGGTCAGCCGCAGGGCCGCGCCGAAGGCCAGCAGCATCGCGGCCGCCAGTCCGGCGACGACGATCAGCCAGCCGCGCAGGATCCGCGAGCGCATCTGCCCGGTGGGCGACTCGGTGACCACGACCGCGACCACGTCCCCGTCCAGGACCACCGGCGAGGCGACGACCAGCCAGGACCGCTGCCAGGGCCACACCTGCGGCGGGTCGTGGCTGCGGCGGCCGGCGAGGGCCTCCTCGAAGGCGCGCCGGCCCTGGCCCTGTTCGGGCAGGCTCCACCAGCCGGGGGCGCGGGCCATCGTGGAGTCCGTACGGGTGAACACGCCCGCCCGGATCCCGTACAGCTCGTGGTAGCGGGCCAGTTCGAACTGCAAGGTGGTGCGGCGCTCGTCGGCGCCGACGGCTCCGCTGGCCGCCGCGTCGCTGACGAACTGGGCGAGTGCCGCGAACCGTGCGGTGTCGTCGATCCGGTCGACGACGACGCGCTGCTGTTCGGCTGCGGCGATGCTGACCGCGAGCGGGAAGCCGAAGGCGATCAGGACGCCCGCCATGAGGACGACGAGCAGCGGGAGGAGCCGGGTGCGCACCGTGGATGACCGTCGGCCGTCAGGGGCCCGGGGGCGGGGCGACGAGCCGGTAGCCGACCCCGCGGACGGTCTCGATGAGGGCCGGCATGCGCAGCTTGGAGCGGAGCGAGGCCACGTGCACCTCCAGGGTGCGGCCGGTCCCCTCCCAGCTGGTGCGCCAGACCTCGCTGATGATCTGCTCGCGGCGGAAGACCACCCCGGGCCGCTGGGCGAGCAGCGCGAGCAGGTCGAACTCCTTGCGGGTGAGCGGCACGTCGGCCCCGTCCACGGTGACCCGGCGGGTGGGCAGCTCGATGCCGACCGGCCCGAAGCGGACCATCGTGTCGGCGGCCGGCACCGCCTCGTCGGCCCCGGAGGTGCGCCGGCTGACGGCGTGGATACGGGCCAGCAGCTCGCCGGTGTCGTAGGGCTTGACCACGTAGTCGTCGGCGCCCATGTTCAGGCCGTGGATCCGGGAGCGCACGTCGCCGCGCGCGGTCACCATGATCACGGGGGTGCCGGTGCGCTTGCGGATCTTCCCGCAGACCTCGTAGCCGTCCTGGTCGGGGAGGCCGAGGTCGAGCAGGATCACCCCGTAGGGAGGGGCGTCGGCGGGCAGCAGGGCCTGCAGGGCCTCTTCGCCGCTGCGGGCGTGCACCACCTGGAAGCCGTGCCGCCCGAGGATCGCGGACAGGGCCGCCGCGACGTGGTCGTCGTCCTCGACGAGAAGCAGTCTCATGGGGTCCCCCTTTCCGGAGTCTCGTACGGGCCACCATGCATCCACGCGGATGAAGAGCCCCACGTCAAGGGGGTTCCGGCGCGGCGCGCCTTCCGTTATGCACCCGGTACGCGTACATGTGGGGCGGTTACGCACAGTGCCGCGGAGAAGCCGTATCGTTATGCTCAATTCTCGCTCAGATGTGATGACGCTGTGCTCACCCCCTCATTACTGTCCTTCCAACCGAGCAGGACGGAGCAAGAGGCCGATGAGCGGAGTATCAGTGGACAAGGGCACGGACGATGCGGTTCCCGCCGCCGAGGGCCTCGTCGTACTGAGCAACGTCAACAAGCACTTCGGCGCGCTGCACGTGCTCCAGGACGTCGACCTGAGCATCGCGCGCGGTGAGGTCGTGGTCGTGATCGGCCCGTCCGGTTCCGGCAAGTCGACGCTGTGCAGGACGATCAACCGGCTGGAGACCATCGACTCCGGCACGATCACCATCGACGGCAGCGAACTGCCGTCCGAGGGCCGCGCGCTCGCCCGGCTGCGCGCCGACGTCGGCATGGTGTTCCAGTCGTTCAACCTCTTCGCCCACAAGACGGTGCTGGAGAACGTGACCCTCGGCCAGATCAAGGTCCGCGGCACGGACTCGGCGACGGCCGTCGCCAAGGCGCGCGCACTCCTCGACCGGGTGGGCGTCGGCAGCCAGGCGGACAAGTACCCGGCGCAGCTCTCCGGCGGCCAGCAGCAGCGCGTGGCGATCGCCCGCGCCCTGGCCATGGACCCGAAGGTGATGCTCTTCGACGAGCCCACCTCGGCGCTCGACCCGGAGATGATCAACGAGGTGCTGGAGGTCATGCAGCAGCTCGCCCGCGAGGGCATGACCATGGTCGTGGTGACCCACGAGATGGGATTCGCCCGTTCGGCGGCCAACCGGGTCGTCTTCATGGCCGACGGAAAGATCGTCGAAGAGGCCACGCCCGAGCAGTTCTTCAGCAGCCCCCGCAGCGACCGCGCCAAGGACTTCCTGTCGAAGATCCTGCACCACTGACCGCCCCTTCTGGTACTCATCCGGTCAGCAGCATTCGCATCGTCAACAACGTCTCACCCGAGGGAAGTTCACCATGAAGGTTTCCAAGGCCGGCTCGGCGCTCGCCATCGCCGCCGTGCTCGCGCTGACCGCGACCGCGTGCGGCGGTGACAGCGACAAGGACGGCGGCAGCGGTGACGGCAAGGGCAAGGTCGTCATCGGCATCAAGTTCGACCAGCCGGGTGTGGGCCTGAAGACGCCGGACGGCAAGTTCACCGGTTTCGACGTGGACGTCGCGAAGTACGTCGCCAAGGAGCTCGGGTACAAGGAAGACCAGATCGAGTTCAAGAAGGCTCCGAGCGCCCAGCGCGAGCAGCTGATCAAGAACGGTGACGTGAAGTTCGTCGTCGCCAGCTACTCGATCAACGACAAGCGCAAGGCCGAGGTCGACTTCGCCGGCCCGTACTTCCTGGCCCACCAGGACCTGCTCGTCCGCGCCGACGACAACAGCATCACCAAGCCCGAGGACCTGAACAGCAAGAAGCTGTGCTCGGTCACCGGCTCCACCTCGGCGCAGAACGTCAAGGAGAAGCTGGCCCCGAAGGCCGACCTCGCGCAGCGCGGCGGCTACTCCGAGTGCCTCACCGGCCTGGAGAACAAGGCCGTCGACGCCCTCACCACCGACAACTCCATCCTGGCCGGCTACGCCGCCCAGCCGGAGCACAAGGGCAAGTTCAAGCTCGTCGGCCTGAAGCTGAGCGACGAGAACTACGGCATCGGTCTGAAGAAGGGCGACAAGGAGCTCCAGTCCAAGATCAACGCCGCCCTGAAGAAGATGGTCCAGGACGGCTCCTGGCAGAAGGCCGTGGACGCGAACTTCGGTCCGGCCAACTACAAGGCCGAGCCTGCCCCGCAGATCACCGAGGGCAGCTGAGTCAGTGACGGGGCGGGCCGCCGGTCCACGGCCGGCGACCCGCCCCGCCCGCCATCCTGGGGAGAGCGCAGGGCAACGACGTGTTCGACTTTCTTGACAATCCGCAGTACGACGTCCTGGGCGCCTTCTGGGTGACGATCCAGCTCACCCTGCTGTCGGCGGCCGGGTCCCTGATCTGGGGCACACTGCTGGCCGGCATGCGGGTCAGCCCCGTGCCGCTGATGCGGAGCTTCGGCACCGCGTACGTGAACGTGGTGCGCAACACCCCGCTCACACTGGTGATCATCGCCTGCTCCGCAGGTCTCGGCGAGACGCTGCGCATCACCCTGGGCGGCGACAACTTCGAGCAGACCGGCTTCCGGCTGGCCGTCCTCGGCTTCATCGCCTACACCGGCACCTTCGTGTGCGAGGCCCTGCGCTCCGGCATCAACACGGTCCCGCCGGGCCAGGCCGAGGCCGCCCGCGCGCTGGGCCTGAGCTTCTTCCAGGTGCTGACGCTGGTCGTACTGCCGCAGGCCTTCCGGGCGGTCATCGCCCCGCTGGCCAACGTACTGATCGCGCTCACCAAGAACACCACGGTGGCGTCGGCGATCGGCGTGGCCGAGGCCTCGCTGCTCATGAAGGAAATGGTCGAGAACGAATCCGACTCGCTGTTCGCGGTCTTCGCCGTGTTCGCCTTCGGGTTCATCGTCCTCACCCTGCCCACCGGCCTCCTGCTGGGCCGGCTGGCCAAGCGAATGGCGGTGAAGCGATGAGCTCCGTCCTGTACGACACCCCCGGCCCCAAGGCCAAGGCCCGCAACATCCTGTACACGGTGATCTTCCTGCTCGTGTCGGCGGGAGTGCTCACCTGGGTGCTGTGGACGATGGCCGACAAGGGCCAGCTGGAAGCGGCGAAGTGGAAGCCGTTCGTCACGGACTCCCACGTCTGGACGACGTACCTGCTGCCCGGCCTCGGTGAGACCCTCAAGGCAGCGGCCGTCGCGATCGTCCTCGCCCTGCCGCTCGGCGCCGTACTCGGCATCGGACGGCTGTCCGACCACCGGTGGGTGCGCATGCCGGTCGGCGCCGTCGTGGAGTTCTTCCGCGCCATTCCCGTGCTGCTGCTGATGGTCTTCGCCTTCCAGCTGCTGGCGGAGTTCACCGACATCGAGTCGGAGTTCCGCCCCTTCTGGGCCGTGGTCATCGGACTGGTGCTGTACAACGCCTCCGTCATCGCGGAGATCGTCCGGGCCGGCATCGAGTCGCTCCCCCGCGGGCAGACCGACGCGGCCAAGGCGATCGGCATGCGCAAGGGCCAGACCATGGCGTACATCCTGCTGCCGCAGGCGGTCACGGCCATGCTCCCGGCGCTGGTCAGCCAGCTGGTCGTGATCGTCAAGGACACCGCCCTCGGCGGCGCGATCCTGGGTGTCGAGGACCTGATGGCGGCCTACCTGACCATCCCGGCGAACTACGGTGCCAACACCATCGCCACGCTGGTCTTCATCGCCGCGATCTTCATCGGCGTGAACTTCGTCCTCACCTCCTTCGCCTCCTGGCTGGAGCGCCGCCTGCGCGCCTCGAAGAAGAGCACCGGCGCCGTCCTCCACGGCGAGGACGTGGAAGAGCTCGCGGCAGGCCCGCACACGGGCGGCCCGGGCGGCGTCTGACGGGGCATCCGCCTGACGTGTGCTCAGCAGGCGGGAGTGACGGATGTGGTGCGGCGGACCCCGGTCCGCCGCACCACACGCGTTTGGGCGCAGCGCTACCAACCGGCACAGGACTGGAAGGGGCTGGGGTGCCGTCTGATGTGATGTCCGGCACGACCCCATCCAGCCGGCATTGTTTCAGCGGTTCTGGTGGCACCGCATCCTCACATTGCGTACGTGAGGGCACGGGCCTGGCAGACGGCCTAGTAGGACCGGCTCCAGTACGACCCGCCCTTTACCGTCGTGAACGGCGGGCAGCCGACAAACGAGTACGTTGTCTTGTTCCAAGCAACTGCGTCGATCTGCATACGAGGCCCGCCATCCCAAGGATCGCAGAAGGCAGAGGCCTTCCAGCTTCCGCCGTTGCCGTGATCACAGATGGCCGCCCATCCATTCCCCGTAGGAGCCCTGAAGGACTTGCAGCCCGTAGGCCAAGCGGTGGCCGCCGCTTGAGCCGTGCCCTGGACCCCGAAGCCCATCACCGCCGCCGAAGCGAGCAGCACCCCTAACATCTTCTTCATAGATTACTCCTTCGAGATTCGACTCTAGACTTCTCAAGACTTATTTCGAGGGGACGTCTCAACACCCGCGTGAATGGCACGATAGGAGCCCTGGCAATACGCGATCGAGTAACCACGCTGCCTCCACGAGCCGCTCCACGTGTCTTTCTTCCCGGATGCCGCGTCCTGGCAGATGACGATGGCTCGATAGGAGCCGCCGTTATGGCTGCTACACGCAGCAACCCCACCCCAGGGTCCCGGAACCTCGTACCTACAGCCCTCAGGGTGCGCCGTCACGGCTGCCTGGGCAGCCGATGCGCTACCCCCGGCCCCCAGAGAGAAAAGGCCAGTCAGAAGCACCCCCGCCACCGGCAGCATGACAATCCGCCGCGCACGGCCATTCTTCATCACGTGGTTCACTCCCCCAAAGGAAATACTGGCAGCACTCTCACCAGTGAGCACCGGAACCCACATCGATTCCATGAATGCACAGACTGATTCGACCACCCGTGCACACCAGCAACATTTGCACGACCTCCCGACCACAGGCAAGCAATCCATTCAGACTTGAGGGTCTCCTGAGCCTGCACACCCACCCAGAGGCGAACCAAATCAGGAGAAATGGGCCCACACTCCCTCTCGAGAGCCAAATGAATGGACTAATTCCGCGAATGCTGGCCAGAAATGCAAGGTGGATAATTTTGGCCAGGTCGGCCTGAGATGCAGCGAGTCTTTACAGCCGTCAACTGGCCGAAATCATTCCCGACGGTAAATAGCACGACCGGCGTGCAGATGGTCGCGCCGCCACGTCCTCGGGTCAGCCCCGCAGGCTGCCCACGCGGGATGCCCCGGAAGCGACGAGCGTCACTTGACGCATGAACCCGCAGTGGGTTGCATACAGTCTGTGATCACATACCGGACATCGGGAGCCGTGACGTGGACCCGGTGATCGTCGTCGGCGCGGGGCCCGTGGGGCTCTCGCTCGCGCTCGCCCTCGCAGGGCAGGGCGTGCCCTCCGTGCTGCTCGACGAAGGGCCCGGCAAGGACGAGCCGCGGCCGGCCCGGACCGTCGTACTGCACTCCGACACGGCCGCGATGGCCCGCCGCCTGGGCTGCGCCACCCTGCTCGACGAAGGGGCCCGCTGGGCGGGCTGGCGGTCGGTCCGGCGCCGCCAGGAGCCGGTGCGCACCGTCTTCGAGGACTCCGGGCCGGCCGGCACGGCCCCGCTGCACGTGCCGCAGCACGCCCTCGCGCGCGGGCTGCGCGACAGTGCCGCCGCCCATCCGCTGGTCCAGCTGGTCACGGACAGCAAGCTGGACTCGCTGGAGCAGGACGGCACGGGGGTCACCGCGCACACCCGGGGGGCCGAGACCACCTGGTGGCGCGGCAGCCACCTGGTCGGCTGCGACGGCGCCCGGTCCACCGTGCGCAAGCTGCTGGGCGTCCGCTTCCCCGGCCGGACGGCCGTCGAGCGGTACGCCGTGGCCGCGCTGCGCACCGAACTGCCGTGGCCCGGCGAGGGCGTGCTGCACCGGATGCCGCCGTGGCTGGAGGCCGGCGCGGCCGGAGAGGTGTGCGCCCGGCCGCTGCCGGACGGGGTGTGGCGGCTGGACTGGCTGCTGCCGCCGCGGGGGGACCTGGTCACCCCCGGCATGCTCGTGGGCTGGGTGCGCGACACCCTCGCCGGCTGGTGCGGGGGCACCCCCGGCCCGTACGAGCTGCTCGACACCGGCGTGCACACCCTGCACCACCGGCTGGCCCGGCGCTGGCGGGTGCAGCGGGCCTTCCTCGCCGGGGACGCCGCCCACCTGCTGGGGGCGCTCGGCACCCAGGGGGTGGAGGAGGGGCTGCGCGATGCCGAGAACCTCGCCTGGAAGCTGGCGCTGGCCTGGCACCACGGCGAGTCCGAGGAACTCCTCGACAGCTACCAGGCCGAACGGCGCACCGCCGTGGCGGCCCGGCTGCGGGCCGCGGACCAGGCGATGGCGGTGCTGCGCGGTGGCGGGGGCCTGCGCAGCTACCTGCCGGGGGCGGCGCGCAGCCACGACGCGATGCTGACGGACGCGCATCTGGGGCGGGGGCCGCTGGGTTCGGCCCCGGGTTACGGGCGCTCGCCGCTGGCCCCGCCGCCCGCCCCCTCGGCGGCCCCGACCGCCACCGAGCCCGGGGCGCCGGTGGCCGACGTACTCGTGACGGACCTGCGGACCACGGCCCCGGAGGGGGCGACCGTGCCGCTGCGCGATCTGCTGGGCCGGGGGCGGCTGCTGGTGGTGCTGGTCGCGCCCGGGACCGGGGTGTGGGACCGGCGGCACTGGCTGAAGGCGGGGCTGATGCCGCGGCTGGCGGCGGCCGTGAGCGCGCTGCCGGTGCGGGCGGAGCTGCTGGTCGCGGACAGCTATCCGGGGGCGGCGGCCCATACGGTGCTCCTGGTCCGGCCGGACGGGCACCTCGCCGCGACGTTCGCCGGTGTGCGGCCGGCCGAGCTGTACGCGGCGGCCGATGCGGTACGCGGCGGCTCGTCGGGAACCTCCTCCGCCCCGGAGGCGGCCCCTGCCACGGCCGACGCGGCAGGGTCCCGTACGGCGGATGGCGCGGGGGCGGCGTCCAGCCCCTCCGGCGTCTGAGGGGCGGGGTTCGCGGGCAACATCCAGCCCCTCCAGGGGGTACCTCCCAGCCCCCTGGGGCTGGGGGAGTCTGAGGGGCGGGGTTCCGGGTGGAGCCCCGGGGCGGCGGGGGGCCGTTCATGTTCGAGTGGCGCTCCAGTGTGATCGATTGACCGGCCCGGGAGGCACATGGTGTACTCCCGGACATGACCGGCATCGACGTACGCCTCTGGCGGAGGGTCCACATGGACCTCCTCCGCTTCGCGGGCTGCGTGTGTCGCCCGTCCTGCTGATTCGCCCTTTCCCCTGCGCGCCCCGCGCCGCCCGGCCATGCGCCCGCGGCCCGCGCGCTGCCCAGCGAACCCAGGACGGTCCTCCATGCCTGCCGCCACCCTCTCCCCGTACGCTCCCGCCCGGCCGTCGGCCGGGCCCTCCGCCGCCGAGCTCCTCGACTTCGCCCGCCGTACCGCCGCCGATCCCGAGCTGATCGCCTCCCTGCCCCTCGATCCGGAAGGCCGTACCTGGGTGCGGCTGGACGGGCCGGGCGGCAGTGAAGCCTGGCTGATCGGCTGGCCGCCGGGCACCGGCACCGGCTGGCACGACCACGCCGAGTCCCGGGGCGCGTTCGCCACCGCCGCGGGCCGGCTCACCGAGCACTCGCTCACCGTCCGCCTGCCCTCCGAGGGGTGGCGCAGCCTGGAGCTGGCGGGGGAGGTGGACCGCACCCGGGTCCTGGCCGCCGGGACGGGCCGGGCCTTCCGCGAGTTCCACGTCCACGACGTGTTCAACGAGTCGGAGACCGAGCACGCGATCTCGGTGCACGCGTACTATCCGCCGCTCCCCCTCATCCGCCGCTACAGCCGCACCGGCAGGGTCCTGCGCCTGGAGCACGTCGAGCGCCCGGCGGACTGGCAGTGAGCGCCGCGGAGCCCGGCGGTCCGGCCGGGATCGACGAACTGCTGGAGCGCGTACGGGCCGGGTACGAGAGGATCGGGGCCGCCGAGGCGTACCGGGCCGCGCAGGACGGGGCGCTGCTCGTCGACATCCGCTACCAGGCGCTCCGCGAGCGCGACGGGCTGATCCCGGGCGCGCTGGTCATCGAGCGCAACGAGCTGGAGTGGCGGCTCGATCCGCAGGGCAGCCACCGGGTCCCCGAGGCCACCGGCCACGACCTGCGGATCGTCGTGATCTGCAACGAGGGGTACGCCTCCAGTCTCGCGGCGGCCTCCCTGCACCAGCTGGGCCTGCACCGGGCCACCGATCTCACCGGCGGCTTCCAGGCGTGGAAGGCGGCCGGGCTGCCGGTGGTGGTCTGAGACCCGGGCGGGTGCCCCGGCGTGCTGCCGGGGCGCCCGCCCCGCCCCTCTCCGCGCTGTGCTATTCGGCCGCGGTGGCCGCGTGCACCGGCCGGACCCGCAGCGCGGCCCGCCCGGGCAGGGCGGTGGCGGCCAGCGCGAGCAGCGTGGCCAGGCCGACGACCGTACCGGCGGCCAGGGGCAGCACCGTCGGGGCGGCGCGGCCCGTCATGCCGGTGCTGAAGGCGGTCAGGACGGCGAGGGCGATGGCCGTGCCGAGCACCGTCCCGGTGAGGACCACCGACAGGGCCTCGATGCGCAGCATCCGCAGCACCTGGCGGCGGGTGGCCCCGGTGAGCCGCAGGAGCGCGAACTCCCGGATCCGCTCGGCGGTGGACATCGCCAGGGTGTTGACGACGGCGATGGCGGTGAAGGCGAGGACCAGGCCCATCGCGAGGAGGTTGATCTCGGTGCCGGCCTGCTGCCGGTCGGCGCGCAGCGCGTCGGCCTGGGCGGCGGACAGCACCGCGGTGCCGGGCACCCCGTGGACGGCGGCGACGGCGGCGGCGAGTTCGGCGCGGCCGGTGCCGGGGGCGGTGGCCACCAGCACGCTGCTCGCGAGCGGATTGTCCACGTGGGCCGCCACCAGGTCGTGCGCGAGGGCCAGTTCCCCGAAGCCGAGGCCGCGGGCGTAGACGGCGGTGACGGTGACCGTGACCGGGGTGCCGTCGCCGAGGGTGAGGCGGAGCGGGCTGCCGGGGCGCAGGCCCAGCCGGGCGGCGGCGAGTTCGCCGACGGCTGCGCTGCGCCCGCCGAAGCCGGCCAGGGTCCCGGCGGTGACCTGCGGATCCCAGGTCCGGGTGAGCCCGGCGGGTTCCGTTTCCGAGGCCGGACGGGGACCGGCTCAGAAGCTCCCGTACCCCAGGTCGTCCGTCTCCTCGCCCTCGGCCTCCAGGGCGCTGCGCACCACGCGCAGCGCCATGCCCTCCGGGTAGCCCTTGCGGGCCAGCATCCCGGCGAGCCGCCGGATCCGCTTGTCGCGCTCCAGGCCGCGGGTGGCGCGGAGCTTGCGGGCGACGAGCTCGCGGGCCGTCTCCTCCTCCTGCTCGGAGTCGAGGTGGCCCATGGCGTCGTCGATGAGCGCGGAGTCCACGCCCTTGGTGCGCAGCTCGCGGGCGAGGGCCCGGCGGGCCAGCCCGCGGCTGTGGTGCCGGGACTCCACCCAGGCCCCGGCGAAGGCGGCGTCGTCGATGAGGCCGACCTCCTCGAAACGGGAGAGGACCTCCTCGGACACCTCCTCGGGGATGCCCCGCTTGTGCAGGGCGTCCGCGAGCTGGCGCCTGGTGCGCGGGGTCCCGGTGAGCAGGCGCAGGCAGATGGCCCGCGCCTGCTCCTCGGGACTCTGAGGGGGCGCGTCCCGCTCGGCCCTCGACGGGCGGGACACGCTCTCCTCCGCGTGCTCCACGGTCAGCTCTTGGCCGTGGCGGCCTTGGCCGTCTTGGCCTTGGTCGCCGGGGCGGGCACGGCGGCGGCCGCGTCCGGCTCGGCGGCGCCGGCGGCAGCGGCCTCCGGAGCGGGCTCGGCAGCGGCGCTCTTGCGGACGCCGACGCCCAGCTTCTCCTTGATCTTCTTCTCGATCTCGTTGGCGAGGTCGGGGTTGTCCTTCAGGAAGTTGCGGGCGTTCTCCTTGCCCTGGCCGAGCTGGTCGCCCTCGTACGTGTACCAGGCGCCGGCCTTGCGGATGAAGCCGTGCTCCACGCCCATGTCGATCAGGCCGCCCTCGCGGCTGATGCCCTGGCCGTAGAGGATGTCGAACTCGGCCTGCTTGAACGGCGGGGCGACCTTGTTCTTGACGACCTTGCAGCGGGTCCGGTTGCCGACCGCCTCGGTGCCGTCCTTGAGGGTCTCGATGCGGCGGATGTCGATGCGCACCGAGGCGTAGAACTTCAGCGCCCGGCCACCGGTGGTGGTCTCCGGCGAGCCGAACATCACACCGATCTTCTCGCGGAGCTGGTTGATGAAGATCGCGGTGGTCTTGGACTGGTTCAGGGCGCTGGTGATCTTGCGGAGCGCCTGGCTCATCAGGCGGGCCTGGAGGCCGACGTGCGAGTCGCCCATCTCGCCCTCGATCTCCGCGCGGGGCACGAGGGCCGCGACGGAGTCGATGACGATGAGGTCGAGGGCGCCGGAGCGGACGAGCATGTCCACGATCTCGAGCGCCTGCT
The DNA here is from genome assembly GCF_055572195.1 of Streptomyces sp. NPDC030809. NCBI lineage: Bacteria > Bacillati > Actinomycetota > Actinomycetes > Kitasatosporales > Streptomycetaceae > Streptomyces > Streptomyces sp. NPDC030809. The sequence continues at coordinate 33,127 of NZ_JBVIDV010000009.1, read as the reverse complement.
CGCCGGTGTCCGGCTGGGACAGGATGAGGTTGTCGGTGTCGACGCCGAGGGCCTTCGCGTACTCGGGGTCGAGCGCGTGCTCGGCGTCCACGAAGGCGACGGTGCCGCCGGCCTTCTGCGCGTTGGCCACCGCGTGCAGGGTCAGGGTGGTCTTACCGGAGGACTCCGGCCCGTAGATCTCGACCACTCGGCCGCGCGGCAGACCGCCGACGCCGAGGGCGATGTCCAGCGCGGTCGACCCGGTGGGGATCACCTCGATGGGGTCGTTCGGCCGGTCGCCGAGGCGCATCACGGCGCCCTTGCCGAATTGCCGTTCAATCTGCGCGAGCGCGGCGTCGAGCGCCTTCTCGCGGTCGGTGCCTGCCATGGGTTCCACCCGGGATGTCTGAGTCGATCGCTTCACGTGAAAGACGCTAACGCCTGCCACTGACAATGCTCCTCCACGGCCTTTCCGGCTGTGGATAACTCATCAGAATGGATGTTCGATTTCCGTGTCAAGCGAGCCACGCCGCACCCCCGGCGGGCCGCCCGGCGCCGGCCTCCGGGCCCCGGCCCCCACGCTCCCGCCGGTCCCCCGGCCCCGCAGGTCCCCCGGCCCCCTCGGGCCCCGCCTCAGCGCGGGGCGCTGTCGTCGGCCTTGAAGGGGCCGCCGTGGCCGGGCACGATCACGTCCGCGACCGCCAGCACCCGCTCCCGCGAGGCCCGCAGTCCGTCGCGGTCCGGGGCCACCGGGTCCTCGGCCGGGCCGTCCGGCCGCCACCAGAGGTCGCCGACGAAGGCCACCACGCCCTCGTCCGTGCCCGCGAGCAGCGTGATGTCCTCGGGGCTGTGCCCGGGGGTGCGGATCAGCCGCAGCGAAGGGGTGAGCTCGTACCCCTCGGCGTCCCGGTCGGTCCACTGGTCGGCCTCGTAGACCGCCTTGTGGTCGTGCACCCGGGCCCGTCCGAAGAGTCCCACGTTCATGGTGTTGTCGGGGTGGTGGTGGCTGAGCACCACGTCGGTGATGTCGTCGGGGCCGAGCCCCAGCTCGGCGAGCGGGCCGAGGATGCGGTCGCGGCTCGCCACCATGCCGGGGTCGATGATCACGTGCCGGCCCGCGTCGGAGACGTACGAGACGGTGGCGGCCACTCCGGGGCCGGTGGAGAGGGTGTAGCCGGTGGTCAGGATCGTGTGTGCGGCGCTGCGGCCGGCCGGTGCGTCGGTCATGCCTCGATCTTCCCGGCGGGCCGGGCGCCCCACGAGTGGCACGGATGCCAGTGATCGCAGGAAAAGTGCCATACTCCGCGGGTGCCCCCGTTCACGACCGTCGCCGCCTACGCCCCGCCCGGGGTCGGCCTGCTCGCCGTCGGCATCGTCGCCGAGGTCTTCGCCCGGCGCGGGCCGGACCTGCCCGGTTTCGACTTCGCGCTGTGCGCGGACCGGCCGGGGGCCGTACCGACCGACGTCGGCGTGCCCCTGACCGCCGCGCACGGCCTGGACCGGCTGGCCTCGGCCGATCTCGTGATCGCCCTGCCCGGCGCGGAGTTCCGTACGCCGCCCGGCCCCGCGGTGCTCGACGCGCTGGCGGCCGCCCACGACCGGGGTGCGCTGGTGGCCGCCCACTGCGTCGGCGCGTTCGCCCTCGCCGCGGCCGGGCTGCTGGAAGGGCGGCGGGCCACCACCCACTGGCGGTTCGCGGAACTGCTGGCGAGCAGCTATCCGGGGGTGCGGGTCGAGCCCGAGGCCCTGTACCTCGACGAGGGGCGGATCATCACCGGCGCGGGGGCCGCCGCCGGGGCCGACCTGTGCCTGCACCTGGTCCGGCGCGAGCACGGGGCCGCGGTGGCCAACCACATCGCCCGGGACATGGTGCTGCCCTCGCACCGGGACGGCGGGCAGGCCCAGTACCTGGCCGCCCCGGTGCCCGAGGAAGGCCGGGACGAGCGGCTCGCCGAGGTGCTCGCCTGGGCCCGCGCGCACCTGCACGAGCCGCTGCCGGTGGCGGAGCTGGCGCGCCGCGCCGTGATGAGCAAGCGCTCCTTCGCCCGCCGGTTCGCCGCGGCCACCGGGACCACCCCGCACGCCTGGCTGCGGGACCTGCGGCTGAGCAGCGCCGAGGAGCTCCTGGAGACGACGGACCTGCCGGTCGAGGAGGTGGCCCGCCGGGTCGGGTACGGCAGCGCGGCGGTCCTGCGCGAGCAGTTCGTACGCCGCCGGGGCGTGCCGCCCCGCTCCTACCGGCGCTCGTTCACCCGGCTGCCGGAACCGCCGGACCGACCGCCCCGCCCGGGCGCCCGGCATGCGGCCCGGCCCGCCCCGCAGCACGATGGAAGGGTCTCTGCCACCCCAGGGGGGCCATTGGAGTGAGCGGCCATGTCCCTCGTCAAGGCGGGCCCCGACGCCACCGTCCTCGCCGACCACCTGGAGGTGCCCGGGATCGGGTTCCTGCCCGTCAACGCCTTCGTCCTGCACGCCGCCGAACCGGTGGTGGTGGACACCGGACTGTCGCTGCCCGACCGGGACTTCCTGGCGCGGCTCGGCGAGGCGATGGACCCGGCGGAGGTCCGCTGGATCTGGCTGACCCACCCGGACCGCGATCACACCGGGGGCCTGTTCGCCCTGCTGGAGGCGGCCCCGCGGGCCCGGCTCGTGACCACCTTCATGGGCGCGGGGATCATGTCGACCGAGCGGCCGCTCCCGATGGACCGGGTCTTCCTGCTCAACCCCGGCCAGTCCCTCGACGTGGGCGACCGCACGCTGCACGCGTTCCGCCCGCCGCTCTTCGACAATCCGGCCACCGTGGGCTTCTACGACGACCGGTCGGGCACCTGCTTCAGCTCGGACTGCTTCGGCGGGCCGATGCCGAGCGCCGAGCTGGCGGACGGCGGGGAGGCGGCGGAGGTGGAGCCGGAGCAGCTGCGCGCGGCCCAGCTGCTGTGGGCCACCGTGGACAGCCCGTGGGTGCACACCGCGGACGTGTCCAAGTACCTGGCGACGGTGCAGCCGCTGCGGGAGATGGATCCGGGCCTGGTGCTCTCCACGCATCTGCCGCCGGCCGCCGGGATCACCGCGCGGATGATCGACACCCTCGGCGAGGCCCCGGGGGCGGACCCGTTCGTGGGCCCCGACCAGGCGGCCCTGGAGCAGATGCTCGCGGGCTTCGAGCCGGACGCGCCCCCGGCGGCGGCGTAGCCCGTACGCGGGGCGGCCCGGCGGTGCGATCCGCTCGCCTCTCGGCCTCTCCGGAAAACAAAACACCCGAGGGTGTCAACCCTCAGTTGACACCCTCGGACTGTCAACCTAGGGTTGCACCCATGACGAACCCTTCGGTGGAACCCGTTCGCATGTCCAATCCGGTACGCCTCGACGACCTCATCGAGGCCATCAAGCACTCCCACGCCGACGCACTGGACCAGCTCACCGGTGCCGTCGTCGTGGCCGAGCACCTCGGTGACGTCGCCGACCACCTCATCGGCCACTTCGTCGACCAGGCCCGCCGCTCCGGCGCCTCCTGGACCGACATCGGCAAGAGCATGGGCGTCACCCGCCAGGCCGCGCAGAAGCGCTTCGTCCCCAAGGGGGACGGGGACACCGAGGCGGCCCAGGACTTCGCCCGCTTCACCCCCCGCGCCCGCAACGTCGTCGTCACCGCCCAGACCGAGGCCCGCAACGCCGGGAACGCCGAGATCCGCCCCGAGCACCTCGTCCTCGGCCTGCTGGCCGAGCCGGAAGGGCTCGCGGCCCTCGCGCTGAAGGCCCAGTCGGTCGATCCGGCAGCCGTGCGCGAGGCCGCGACCGCGGCCCTGCCGCCGGCCGCCGAGTCGGTCCCCGCGCTGATCCCCTTCGACGCCGGTGCCAAGAAGGCCCTGGAGCTCACCTTCCGGGAGGCCCTGCGCCTGGGCCACGGCTACGTCGGCACCGAGCACATCCTGCTCGCCCTGCTGGAACTGGAGCACGGCGACGGGGTCCTGAGCCGCAACGGCGCCGCCAAGGCCGCCACCGAGTCCCAGGTCACCGAGATGCTCGCCGCCATGGGCGCGGTGCCCGGGGCCGGTCCGTCGGCGTAGCCGGCCGGACCACCTCCCCCGCCCCCTCGGCCACCTCGTACCGCCGTACGTACGCACCCAGGAAGGCCTGCAGCGTGGCCACGGCCGGGATCGCGATGAGCGCCCCGACCGCGCCGAGCAGCGCGGTGCCGGCGATGACCGAGCCGAAGGCCACGGCGGGATGGATGTCCACCGCCTTCGAGGTCAGCTTGGGCTGCAGCACGTAGTTCTCGAACTGCTGGTACACCACCACGAACCCGAGGACGTACACCGCGTACCAGGGGTCTACGGTGAAGGCGATCAGCATCGGCAGCGCGCCCGCCAGGTACGTGCCGATGGTCGGGATGAACTGGGAGACCAGCCCGACCCACAGCCCGAGGGCGGGCGCGTAGGGCACGCCGAGCACCGCGAACAGCACGTAGTGCGCCACGCCCGAGATGAGCGCCATCACGCTGCGCGAGTACAGGTAGCCCCCGGTCTTGAGGACCGCGATCTCCCACGCGCGCAGCACCTCGGCCTGCTTGGCGGGCGGCAGCACCGAGCACAGGGCGCGCCGCAGCCTCGGTCCGTCCGCCGCGAAGTAGAAGGCGAACAGGCCGATCGTCAGCAGCCTGAAGAGTCCGCCGAGCACGGTGGCGGACACGTCGAGCACCCCGCTCGCACTGTTCTGCACGTACTTCTGCAGCCAGTCGGAGTGCAGCAGGCTGTCCTGGACGGCGAGCCTCGACAGGTCGGTGCCGAAGGTCGAGTTGCTCCAGCTGATCACCTTGTCGAGGGTGACGGGGAACTCCGCCACCATCTCGACGATCTGCTCGGCGAGCATCGAGCCGAGCAGGACGACGAACCCGACGGCGGCGACGAACACCCCGAGGAACACCAGGAAGGTGGCGAGCCCGCGGCGCATGCCGCGGGCCGCCATCCGTCCCACGGCCGGTTCGACCGCGAGCGCGAGGAAGAACGCGATCAATATGTTGATCAGCAGCCCGATCAGCTGGTGGAAGGCCCAGCTGCCCAGCTGGAAGCAGGCGTAGAGGGCCAGCACCACCATCACGGCCCGGGGCAGCCAGCGCGGCATCCGCGTCCCGGCCGTGAGGCCGCCCTCCCCCGCGCCGCCGCCACCGGATGCAGCCGGACCGGTACGGGCATCGCCGCCGCGGCGCGATCCCGGGATGGCGCCGCGGACGGCACCCGCCGCGGCGGCCGGGCCGCGGCCCGCTCCGGCGTCCGCCGCCCCCGGCGCACCCTCCGGGGCACCGGGCCCGTCCGGGGCGTCCGGGGCCTCCACGTCGTCCGGCGCGCCCACGGCACCGGGCGCCTCCGCGGCGTCCGGCGCGCGCCCCGGCTGCTTCGTCCCCGCGCGCGCCGAAGCGCCCGCCGGCTGGTCGGTCTCGTCTGTCGCTGCTCCCACGCAGCAAGTCTCGCCTACCCGCCGCCGTACCCGGGGCACCGGCCGCAGCCCCGTCCGGCGCCGGCGCGCACGGCGGGTGTGGGCCCGTGCCTGCCGGTCAGCGCTTGTGGGCGGGCACGTCCATCGCCGCGCACACCGCGCGCCACACGTCCTTGGCCTCCCAGCCCGCGTCCAGCGCCTGGTGCACCGTCCGCCCGCCGAGCTCCGTCATCACGTGGTCGCGTGCGAAGGAGTCGGCGTACCCGGCCCCGAAGTGGTCGGCCATCCGCTCCCAGAAAATCGTCAACCGCATGCACCCAGTATCCCGCCCCGGAGAGTGGCCCCGGCCCGTTCGCCCGGTGCCGCGCCCCCGCACCCCCCTACCGTTTCGCCATGGCTGGAGACGAGGCATCCCCACTGGCCCGCGCCGAGCAGTTCGTCTGGCTCACCGCCCGGGTCCTGGAACAGCGCAGGTTCGCCTTCCACTTCCTCGGCGGCGGCCCCGATCCGGTCGACGCCGCCCTGGGCCCGTACCTCAACGGGGACGGCGGCTACGGCCACGCGCTCGACCCCGACCTGCGGGGCCCGGCCAGCCAGCCCCTGCACACCGCGCACGCCCTGCGCGTCCTCGACAGCCTGGGCCGCTGCGCCGGCCAGCGGATCGAGCGGCTGTGCCGGCACCTGACCCAGGTGTCCACGCCGGAGGGCGCCCTCCCGCTGTGCTCCCCGGCCGCGCGCCCCTTCCCCGCGGCGCCCTGGCACCCGGCCGTGGACGATCCGCCGAGCGAACTGCTCACCACCGGCCCGGTGGTGGGTCTGCTGCACCGCAACCGGATCTGGCACGCATGGCTGTTCCGCGCCACCGAGTGGTGCTGGGACCGGGTGGAGACCCTGCACCACACCCACCCGTACGAGATCCAGGCCGCGGTGTCCTTCCTGGAGGGCGTACCGGACCGGTCCCGGGCGGCGGCGGCCGCCGACCGGCTGGGCCGGCTGGTGCGCGAGCAGCGGCTGGTGGTGCTCGACCCGCGGCGGCGCGAGGAGTACCCGCAGCCGCCCGGCTACGCGCCGGGCGAGCAGCTGTTCCCGCACGATCTGGCCCGCCGGCCGGAGTCCCCCGCCCGCGGCTGGTTCACCGACGAGGAGATGGGCCGCTCGCTCGATTTCCTCGCCGCCGAGCAGCAGGAGGACGGGGGCTGGCCGGTCCGGCGCCGGGCCTGGGCCCCGGGCAGCTCCCTGGAGCGCCGGCCGATCGCGACCATCGAGGCGCTGCTGACCCTGCGCGCCTACCACCGCCCGGAAGGGCTCAGCCGCCCAGGGCCCGGACACCCGCGGTGACGGCCACGGCCGCCGCGACCACCAGCAGGAACGGCGCCCGCAGCAGCAGGGCGATCCCGGCGGCCGCCAGTCCCGCGGCCCGGGCGTCGAGGACGAGCTCGTGGCCGGAGCTGAAGGTCTGCTGGGCCGTCAGGGCGGCCAGCAGCGCCACCGGGAGCAGCGCGGACAGCCGGCGGACGAGCGGGCGCTCCAGGGCGCCGGCCGGGACCAGCAGGCCGAGCAGCTTGACGAGGTAGCAGCCGGCGGCCGTGACGGCGATGGCGATCCAGACGTTCACCGTCCTTCTCCTTCGGGTCGGGAGGTTTCCGTACGGGAGGATTCCGCGCGGGGGGCTTCCGTACGGGAGGTGCGCCCCTTGAGGTACAGGACGGCGGGCGCGGCCAGCGCCGCGACCAGGACCGGCACCCCGGCCGGCACCAGGGGCAGGAACCCCAGCCCGAGGGCCAGCGCCAGCGCGGCCACGGCCCGCTCGGTCGCCGTGCGCAGCATCGGTGCGAGCAGGGCGAGGAAGACGGCGGGCCCGGCCGCGTCGAGCCCCCAGGCGGCGGTGTCGCCGATGGCCTCGGCGCCGAGGGCGCCGAGCAGGGTGGTCAGGTTCCACAGCACGTAGAGGCTCAGGCCGGTGACGGTGAAGCCGAGGCGGGCCGACGGCCGGTCGCGCTGGGCCAGGGAGACGGCGGCCGTCTCGTCGATCACCCAGTGCGCGGCGAAGGGGCGCACCGCCCGGGGCAGCGCGAGGAGCTGGGACAGGCGCAGGCCGTAGAAGGCGTTGCGGGTGCCGAGGAAGAAGGCGCCGGCGGCGGCCGTGAAGGGATTGCCGCCCGCGGCGAGCGCCCCGACCAGCGCGAACTGCGAGGCCCCGGTGAACACGAGCAGGCTGAGCACGCAGGCCTGGACCACGCTGATCCCGGACCCGGCGGCGGTGACCCCGAAGGCGAAGCCGGAGAGCCCGACCGCGATGCCGACGCCGAGGGAGTCGCGGACCACGGCCCGGCGGGCGGTGCGGTCCCACGGCGGGTCTGCGGGCCCGGGCGCGCCGGGTACGCCCTGCGTGCCGGGTACGCCCTCCGTTCCGGGTACGCCCTCCGTTCCGGGTGCGCCCTCCGTTCCGGGTGCGCCGTACCCGTCCTGCCCGCCGCCCGCGCGGTGCCCGGCCCGGTCCCGTCCGCCGGGCGGGTGGGGCCCCGCACCTCCCGCGGGCCTGCCGGCCGCCACCTCGTCTGCCACTTGATCTGCCACACGCCGACGCTATGCGGCCGGTCTTCTCTTCGTCTTGTACGTTCTTGCACCCGGGCCGCCCCGGACCGCCCCGGCCCGCCCCCACCTGCGTGCGCGGGTGCGCGCAGAATGGGGGGATGGGTACGGGAACGGCGGCGCGGCGGGGCCCGGGCGAGTGGGCGCGGCACTGGCAGCCGGAGCAGCTGCCCGGCCTCGACCTGCTGCGCGCCCACTACGTGCGCCACACCTTCCCGCGGCACGCCCACGACGGGTACGTGGTCGCGGCCGTGACCGGCGGGATCGAGGAGATCGGCCTGCCGGGCGGCACCGACCGCGCCGGGCCGGGCAGCGTGGTCCTGATCAACCCGGAGGTCCCGCACACCGCACGGGCCGGGGCCGCCGACGGCTGGGCCTACGCCACCCTCTACACGCCGCGGGACGTCGTGGCCGAGGTCGCGGCCGAGCTGTCCACCCTGCGCGGCACCCCGGGCTTCCGCGAGTCCACAGTGCCGGACGCCGAGGGCTGCCGGCTGATCAGCGAGGTGCACCGGGCGGCCGAGGAGGGCAACGCCCTGGCCGCCGACAGCCTGCTGCGGGTGGTCGTGGCCCGGATGCTGGGCCGGTACGGCGGTCCGCTGCCGACCCGCGCGGTGCCGGGGGCGGGCGCCGCCACCGCCGCCCGGGCCCGCGCGGTGCTGGCCGAGCGGCTGACCTGCCCGCCCTCCCTCGACGCGCTGGCGGCCGAGCTGGGGACCAGCCCGTTCGCGCTGCTGCGCGCGTTCCGCGAGGCGTACGGCATGCCCCCGCACACCTGGCTCACCGACGCCCGGGTCCGCGAGGCCCGGCGGCTCCTGGACGCCGGGACCGCACCGGGAGAGGCGGCGGTCGCGGTGGGCTTCAGCGACCAGCCCCACCTGAACCGCCACTTCACCCGCATCGTGGGCGTCCCCCCGGGCGCGTACCGGCGCGAGCGCCGGGGGACGCGGGGCTAGGGAGGCGCGCGGTTCGGGAGGCGCGGCCGAGGGGCGGGCGGCTCGGGAGGCGCGGCCGAAGGGCGCGCGGCCGAGGAGCGCCGGGCCGAGGGACCGCTGCCGTCGGGCGCCTGCGGCCCGCTGTCAGTGGCCGGGTGCACGATGGGGGGCATGGCCGGCTCCGCGCTCGACTCGTTCTCCCCCGCGACCCGCTCCTGGTTCACCGGGGCCTTCGCGCTGCCCACCGCCGCCCAGGAGGGCGCCTGGACGGCGATCGGGGCCGGCTCCGACGTGCTGGTGGTCGCGCCCACCGGCTCCGGCAAGACCCTGGCCGCCTTCCTCGCCGCCCTCGACCGCCTGGCCAGCGTCCCGCCGCCCGCGGAGTCGAAGAAGCGCTGCCGGGTGCTCTACGTGTCCCCGCTCAAGGCCCTCGCGGTGGACGTGGAGCGCAATCTGCGCAGCCCCCTGACCGGCATCCGGCAGGAGTCGGTGCGGCTCGGGCTGCCGGAGCCGGACATCCGGGTAGGCATCCGCTCCGGGGACACCCCGGCCGCCGAGCGGCGGGCGCTCGCCACCCGCCCGCCGGACATCCTGATCACCACCCCCGAGTCCCTCTTCCTCATGCTCACCTCGGCCACCCGCGAGGCGCTCACCGGCATCGAGACCGTGATCCTCGACGAGGTGCACGCGGTCGCGGGCACCAAGCGCGGGGCGCACCTCGCGCTGTCCCTGGAGCGGCTGGACGAGCTGCTGCCCCGCCCGGCCCGCCGCATCGGCCTGTCCGCGACGGTCCGGCCGGTGGAGGAGGTGGCCCGCTACCTGTCCCCGCGCGGCCGGGTGGAGATCGTCCAGCCGCCGTCGGCCAAGGAGTTCGACCTGTCGGTGGTGGTGCCGGTCGAGGACATGGGCGAGCTGGGCGGCTCCCCCGCCACCGAGGAGCGCGAGGGCGGCGACAGGCCCTCGATCTGGCCTCATGTGGAGGAGCGGATCGCCGACCTGGTGCAGGCCCACCGGTCCACCATCGTGTTCGCCAACTCGCGCCGGCTCGCGGAGCGGCTGTGCAACCGGCTCAACGAGATCGCGTACGAGCGCGCGGTGGGCGAGGCCCTGCCCGAGGGCCCGCCGCCGGCCGAGGTCATGGCCCAGTCCGGGGCCGCGCAGGGCGCCCCGCCGCTGCTCGCCCGCGCGCACCACGGCTCGGTGTCCAAGGAGCAGCGGGCCCTGGTGGAGGAGGACCTCAAGGCGGGCCGGCTGCCGGCCGTCGTGGCCACCTCCAGCCTGGAGCTGGGCATCGACATGGGCGCGGTGGACCTGGTGGTGCAGGTGGAGTCGCCGCCCTCGGTGGCGTCCGGGCTGCAGCGGGTGGGCCGGGCCGGGCACCAGGTGGGGGCCGTCTCCACCGGCGTGGTGTTCCCCAAGTACCGCGGGGACCTGGTGCAGGCCGCGGTGGTGACCGAGCGGATGCGCACCGGGTCGATCGAGTCCCTGCGGGTGCCGTCCAATCCGCTCGACGTCCTGGCCCAGCAGATCGTGGCCATGACGGCGCTGGACACCTGGCAGGTGGACGACCTGCTGGCGCTGGTGCGCCGGGCGGCCCCGTTCGCCGCGCTGCCGGAGTCGGCGTTCACGGCCGTGCTGGACATGCTGGCCGGGCGCTACCCCTCGGACGCCTTCGCCGAGCTGCGCCCGCGGCTGGTGTGGGACCGGGTCGCGGGCACGGTCACCGGTCGGCCGGGCGCGCAGCGGCTGGCCGTCACCTCCGGCGGCACCATCCCCGACCGCGGCCTGTTCGGCGTGTTCCTCGCCGGATCCGACCCGAAGAAGGGCGGCGGCCGGGTCGGGGAGCTGGACGAGGAGATGGTCTACGAGTCCCGGGTGGGCGACGTGTTCACCCTGGGCACCACCTCCTGGCGGATCGAGGACATCACCCGCGACCGGGTGCTGGTGTCCCCGGCGCCCGGGGTGCCGGGGCGGCTGCCGTTCTGGAAGGGCGACCAGCTGGGGCGGCCGCTCGAACTGGGCCGCGCCGTCGGCGCGTTCCTGCGGGAGGTCGGCGGCCTGCCGGAGGAGGACGCCCGGCTGCGGCTGCTGGCCGCGGGCCTCGACGCCTGGGCCGCGGACAACGTGCTGGCGTACCTGGCGGAACAGCGCGAGGCCTGCGGGCACGTGCCGGACGACCGGACGGTGGTGGTCGAGCGGTTCCGGGACGAGCTGGGCGACTGGCGGGTGGTGGTGCACTCCCCGTTCGGCGCGCAGGTGCACGCCCCGTGGGCGCTGGCACTGGGGGCGCGGCTCGCCGAGCGGTTCGGCATGGACGCCCAGGTGATGCACGCGGACGACGGGATCGTGCTGCGGCTGCCGGACGCGGACCTGCTGGGGCTCGACCTGCTGGACCACGATCCGGCGGGCGCGGCCCACGACTTCGCCTTCGACGGCGAGCAGGCCCCGCTGGGCGCCGCCGACGTCCTCTTCGACAAGGGCGAGGTGGACCAGGTCGTCACCGAACAGGTCGGCGGCTCCGCCCTGTTCGCCTCCCGGTTCCGCGAGTGCGCGGCGCGGGCCCTGCTGCTGCCGCGGCGCAGCCCCGGCCGGCGGACCCCGCTGTGGCAGCAGCGCCAGCGCGCCGCCCAGCTGCTCCAGGTGGCCTCCGAGTTCGGCTCGTTCCCGATCGTGCTCGAAGCCGTACGGGAGTGCCTGCAGGACGTGTTCGACGTGCCGGGGCTGACCGAGCTGATGGGGGACATCGAGGCCCGCCGGGTCCGCCTGGTCGAGGTCACCACCCCCGAGCCCTCGCCGTTCGCCCGCTCCCTGCTGTTCGGGTACGTGGCGCAGTTCCTGTACGAGGGCGACTCCCCGCTCGCCGAGCGGCGCGCGGCCGCGCTCTCCCTGGACTCGCGGCTGCTGGCGGAGCTGCTCGGCCAGGCGGAGCTGCGGGAGCTCCTCGACGCCGAGGTGCTGGCGGAGCTGGAGCGGGAGCTCCAGTGGCTGACCGAGGACCGGCGGATCAAGGACGCGGAGGGGGTCGCCGACCTGCTGCGCCTGCTGGGCCCGCTGACCGGTGACGAGCTCGCGGCGCGCGGGGCGGACCCGCAGTGGCCGCAGGCGCTGGGCGCGGCCCGGCGGGCCATCCGGGTCCGCATCGCCGGGGTGGACCACTGGGCGGCGGTCGAGGACGCGGGCCGGTTGCGGGACGCGCTGGGCACCGCCCTGCCGGTCGGGGTGCCGGAGGCGTTCACGGAGCCGGTGAAGGACCCGCTGGGCGATCTGCTGGCCCGGTTCGCCCGTACGCACGGCCCGTTCACCTCGTCGGCGGCCGCGGCCCGCTTCGGCCTGGGCACGGCGGTGACCGAGGGCGCGCTCCAGCGGCTCGCGGCGGCCGGCCGGGTGGTGCAGGGCGAGTTCCACCCCGCGGGCATCGGCCAGGAGTGGTGCGACGCCGCGGTGCTGCGCCGGCTGCGGCGCCGGTCCCTGGCGGCGCTGCGCCAGGAGCTGGAGCCGGTGCCCCCGGCCGCGCTGGCCGCCTTCCTGCCGCAGTGGCAGCACCTCGGCGGGGCGCTGCGCGGGATCGACGGGCTGGCGCGGGCCGTGGAGCAGCTCCAGGGCGCCCCGGTGCCGGCCTCCGCCCTGGAGAAGCTGGTGCTGCCCTCCAGGGTGAGCGGGTACTCCCCGGCGCTGCTGGACGAGCTGACGACCACCGGCGAGGTGGTGTGGGCCGGGGCCGGGGCGCTGCCCGGCAAGGACGGCTGGATCTCCCTGTACCCGGCGGACTCGGCGCCGCTGCTGCTGCCGGAGCCGCATCCGCTGGAGCAGGGGCCGCTGCACCGGGCCGTGCTGGCCGCGCTCGCCGGGGGGTACGGCCTGTTCTTCCGGCAGATCGCCGAGCAGGTCCGGGCGGTGGAACCCGACGCGACCGATCCCCAACTGGCCGACGCCATCTGGGACCTGGCCTGGTCGGGCCGGCTCACCAACGACACGCTGGCCCCGCTGCGCGCCCTGCTCGGCTCCGGGCGCACGGCGGGCGCGACCGCGCACCGGGCCAAGCGGACGGTGCCGCGGGGGCGTTACGGCTCCCTCAGCGCGTCGGTGTCCCGGAGCGGGCCGCCCACCGTCGCGGGCCGCTGGTCCCTGCTGCCCGCGGCCGAGCCGGAGGCCACCCACCGCGCGCACGCCCTGGCCCGTACGCTGCTGGACCGGCACGGGGTCGTGACCCGCGGGGCGGTGGCCGCCGAGGGCGTGGAGGGCGGCTTCTCGGCCGTCTACCGGATCCTGTCGGCCTTCGAGGACAGCGGGCAGGCCCGCCGGGGCTACGTGGTGGAGGGGCTGGGCGCGGCCCAGTTCGCGATGGACGGGGCCGTGGACCGGCTGCGCGCGGCCTCCAACGCCCGGGACCGCGGCGAGTCCGACGGCGGGCGCCCGGCCCTGGTCCTGGCGGCGGCGGACCCGGCGAACGCGTACGGGGCCGCGCTGCCCTGGCCCGAGCCGCCGATGGGGGCCGGGCACAAGCCGGGCCGCAAGGCGGGGTCGCTGGTGGTCCTGGTCGACGGCGAACTCGCGGTGTACCTGGAGCGCGGCGGCAAGACCCTGCTCTCCTGGCTGCCACCGGAGGACCCGCGCCTGCTGCGCGTGGGCGAGGCCCTGACGGCGGCGGCCCGCGCGGGCACGGTCCCCCCGCTGACGGTGGAACGCATCAACGGCGCCCCCGCCCTCACCTCCCCCCACGCCCCGCCCCTGGAATCCACCGGCTTCCACGCCACCCCCCGAGGCCTCCGCGCCCGCCCGTAACCCTCGGGACTCCGCCCCGAACCCCGCGCCTCAAACTCCCCCAGCCCCAGGAGGCTGGGAGGTACCCCCTGGCGGGGCTGGAGTTCGCCCCTCGGCACCCGCCCGCCGTCCTCTCGGGGCTCTGCCCCCAACCCGCGCCCCGAACGCCCGAGGGGCTGGGGGCGGCCCGCCCCATGGGCACCCGCCCGCCGCCGTCTCGGGGCTCCGCCCCGAACCCCGCGCCTCAAACTCCCCCAGCCCCAGGAGGCTGGGAGGTACCCCCTGGCGGGGCTGGAATTGCCCTCGGCCTCGTCGGCCGGGCGGAGCGCATCGACCCCAGCCGGCGGCGAGACGCCCGAGGCCCCCCGGCAGCGCCGCATCGAGCCCCGCCAGCGGTGGAGGCGCGGGGCCCGGGGCAGAGCCCCGGGAGGACAATGGCCGCATGCCCGAAGGAGACAGCATCTGGCGGGTCGCAGCCCGCCTGCAGCAAGCCCTCGCCGGCCGCGAACTGACCCGCTGGGACCTCCGCGTACCCCGCCTCGCCACCACGGACCTCACCGGCCGCACCGTCCTGGAGGTCGTGCCCCGCGGAAAGCACCTCCTGACCCGCATCGAGGGCGGCCTCACCCTCCACAGCCACCTCCGCATGGACGGCGCCTGGCGCGTCTTCCCCGCCGGGGCGCCCTGGCGCGGCGGCCCCTCGTACGAGATCCGCGCGATCCTCGGCACCGCCGCCCACACCGCGGTCGGCTACCGCCTGCCGGTGCTGGAGCTGCTGCGCACCGCCGAGGAGGACCGGGCCGTGGGCCACCTCGGCCCGGACCTGCTCGGCCCGGACTGGGACGAGCAGGCCGCCGCCACCGCCGCCCGCCGACTGGCCGCGGATCCGGGACGCCCGCTCGGCGAGGCCCTCCTCGACCAGCGCAACCTGGCCGGCATCGGAAACATCTACAAGTGCGAGCTCTGCTTCCTCGCCGCCGCCACCCCGTGGACCCCGGTCGGCGAGCTCCCGGAGAGCACCCTCGCCCGGCTCCCCGGCGCCGCCCACCGCCTCCTGAAGGCCAACGCCGGCCCGGCCGAGCACCCCCGCAACACCACCGGCCTGCGCCGCCGCGGCCAGGAGCTGTTCGTCTACGGCCGCGCGGGCCGCCCCTGCCTGCGCTGCCGCACCCCCGTGCGCCAGGCCCCGCAGGACGACCGCCCCACCTACTGGTGCCCGCGCTGCCAGAGCGGCCCCGTCGGCGGGGAGAACAAGCCGCCCGCGCCACCTGGTTGACGGTCCGTCAGATCCGGTCGTACCGTCCCGGCATGCCCTCACCCCAAGCCTCGTACGACCTCACCGGCCGCACCGCGCTGATCACGGGCGCCGCCAGCGGCATCGGGCGGGCCACCGCCGTCCTCCTCGCCCGGGCGGGCGCGGCCGTGCACTGCGCCGACCGCGACGAGAAGGGCCTGGACGAAACCGCCGCCCTCGTGGCCGCCGCCGGCGGCACCGCCGTCACGCACCCCCTGGACGTGACCGACCGGGCGGCCGTACGGGCGGCCGTCGCGGCGGCCGGACCGCTGGACATCGCCGCCGCCATCGCCGGGGTCATGCACACGAGCAGCGTGCTCGACACCACCGACGAGGACCTGGACCGGGTGCTGGACGTCAATTTCAAAGGGGTCCTGCGCACCTGCCAGGAGGCGGTCCGCGCCATGACCGCCGCCGGCCGCCCGGGGAGCGTCATCACCATGGCCTCCGGCGCCATGGACGCCGCCCAGCCCGGCCTGCTCTGCTACAGCGCGGCGAAGGCCGCCGTGGTCCAGCTCACCAAGACCCTCGCCACCGAGGCCGGCCCCCTCGGCATCCGCGTGAACGCCGTCGCCCCGGGCTGGATCCGCACCCCCATGACCGACCGCCACGACCCCGGGATCCAGGAGCAGACCGAGGCGGCGATGGCCCGCATGTCCCCGCTGCGCCGGGTGGGCGAGGCCGGGGACATCGCGCAGACGGTGCTGTTCCTCGCCTCGGACGCCTCGTCCTTCATGACGGGCCAGATCCTCCGCCCGAACGGCGGCGTCGCCATGCCCTGGTAGCCGCCGCCGCAGCCGCCCCCGCCAGCCGTCCCCCGGGTCCCGCGCCCCGCCGCCGCGCCTCGGAGACCCCGGCCGCCCGGGCCAGCGGCACGCAGTGGACCGGCAGCAGGCTCAGCCCCCAGCCGCCGACCGCCACCGCGCCCTCGACCGCCCCGGTCCGCCCGGGCACGAGGGCCAGCCGCAGCACGGCCCACCACCACAGCGCCCCGCCGGCCACTGCCGCGGCCACGACCAGGGGCGTCCGTATCCGCCGCACGGCTGCCTCCTCCGGCCGGGGTCGGGACCCGCCCCACATCCTCCCGCACCCCCGCGGCCCCCGCATCCAGAACGGCCCCGGACAGCGCGAGGCCCCGGCCCGGCGCACACACACTGCGTGCACACCCGGCCGGGGCCTCGCCCCACGCTTCACCTCAAGCGGCTACGACATCCACCGCTTCGGCCGGCGCCTTGATGGTCACCCGCTCGGTGGGGACCGTGACCGAAGCCACGGAAACCGAATTGAGCATCGGGCGGACCGGTACCGGCACCGGTTCGCTTGCCGCGGCCGACTGGGCCAGCTCGGCGAGCGAGAGTTCATCGCTGACTTCGCGCATCAGCTCGGACATCCGTACGTCCAGCGCGTCACAGATCGCGGAGAGCAGCTCGGAGGAGGCCTCCTTCTGCCCCCGCTCCACCTCGGAGAGATAGCCGAGCGAAACTCGGGCGGACGAGGAGACTTCGCGCAGAGTACGGCCCTGGCGCTGGCGCTGCCGACGCAGCACGTCACCCAGCAGGCGACGGAGCAGAATCATCGGTGGCTCCCTCCTCTGACCGTGTAGCGGCATCCTTCACGCCCCACCGTACCGCCTCGCGCCGCGGCCGTGCGGGGAGCGATGTCGTGTTCACTCAGGGCTGCAAACATCAAATCCCCCCGTTCTGTTCCGTACCCTGTGTCCGCGCATTCTCCCGCAGTTCGCTCGAGAGAAGTTCGAGCACCCTCCGTACACTCTCCCTACGGATTTCCGCTCGGCTGCCGTTCAACCTCAAGGCGGCCGTTTTCCCGCCCGCCGGACCGGCCACCGCGACGAAGACGGTGCCCACCGGCTGCCCGTCCTGCGGCTCCGGACCCGCCACCCCGGTGGTCGCGATCCCCCAGACCGATCCGAGCTCCCGCCGCACCCCGGCCGCCATCTCGGCGGCGACCTGCGCGTTCACCGCGCCGCTGCGGGCCAGCAGCTCCCCGTCCACACCGAGCACCCGCTGCTTGAGTTCGGTGGCGTACGCGGTGACCGAGCCGCGGAAGGAGCGGGACGCGCCCGGTACGGCCGTCAGCGCGGCGGCGACCATCCCACCGGTGAGGGATTCGGCGACGGCGACCGTCTCGTCACGCTCCGCAAGCAGGCCCAGGACTTCCACTGCGGTCCCTTCCGCACCGGACGTCTCGTGCTCCCCCACACCCGCCGTCATGACCGTACTCGCCACTCAGTCCTGTCGCTCAGCTCTGCCCGCTCTGTGCGGCGCGCTCCGCCGCCAGTCCCCTGCGCCGGAGGACGACCGCCTGGCGCACGTAGTCCAGGCCGGTGAGCACCGTCAGCACCACGGCGACGGCCATCACCCAGAAGCGCAGCGTCGCCAGCGGTCCGGTCAATGCCAGAACGTACATGCCGACGGCGGTCCCCTGGGCCAATGTCTTCATCTTGCCGCCGCGACTGGCCGGAATCACCCCGTACCGGATCACCCAGAAGCGCAGCAGGGTGATGCCGAGCTCCCGCCCGAGGATCACCCCCGTGACCCACCACGGCAGGTCGCCCAGCGAGGAGAGGCAGATCAGCGCCGAGCCCATGATCGCCTTGTCGGCGATGGGGTCGGCGATCTTCCCGAAGTCCGTGACCAGGTTGTACGTACGGGCCAGATGCCCGTCGAACAGGTCCGTGATCATGGCGATGGCGAACGCGGCCCAGGCCAGCGAGCGCCAGGCCGGGTCGTACCCGCCCTCCGCGAGGAGCAGGAAGACGAAGCCCGGCACGAGCAGCAGGCGGACCATCGTGAGGATGTTCGCGATGTTCCACAGGCTGGCCTGATTGACCGCGGCAGCCCCCAGCTTTCCGCCGGGCGCAGGCCTACGGCCGGTTCCACCCGCCGCTGAAGCCGGGACTCCGGTCATCCGGCCGCCTCCTCGAGGTCCAGGGGCTCGGCGACCAGGTCCACGCCCAGACTGCCGACCACCTTTGCCATGACGATACGGCCCGGGACCAGGCCCTCGCTTGTCGTGAACACAACCTGGCCGTCGGTCTCGGGGGCCTGGTGCGCGGCGCGGCCCGTGGCCCCGTCCTCGTCCCCGGCTTCCTCGCCCACGGCCTCGACCAGCACCTCGACCGTCTCGCCGATGCGCTCCTCGGCGCGCTGGGAGGTGAGCTCCTCGGCCAGGCGCTGCATGTGCGCCAGCCGCTCGGCGATCACGTCCTCGTCCAGCTTGTTCTCGTACGTGACGGCCTCGGTGCCCTCCTCGTCGGAGTAGCCGAAGACGCCGATCGCGTCGAGCCGCGCGTGCGTGAGGAAGCGCTCCAGCTCCTTGAAGTCGGCCTCGGTCTCACCGGGGAAGCCCACGATGAAGTTGGACCGCACACCGGCCTGCGGGGCCTTGGAGCGGATCGTGTCGAGCAGCTCCAGGAACCGGTCGGTGTCTCCGAAGCGGCGCATGGCCCGCAGCACGTCCGGGGCGGAGTGCTGGAACGACAGGTCGAAGTAGGGCACGACCTTCGGGGTGGAGGTCAGCACGTCGATCAGGCCGGGGCGCATCTCGGCCGGCTGCAGGTAGCTGACCCGCACCCGCTCGATGCCCTCGACCTCGGCCAGCTCGGGCAGCAGGGTCTCCAGCAGCCGGATGTCGCCGAGGTCCTTGCCGTAGGAGGTGTTGTTCTCGGAGACCAGCATGATCTCCTTCACCCCCTGCTCGGCCAGCCAGCGGGTCTCGCCCAGCACGTCGCTCGGCCGGCGCGAGATGAACGATCCGCGGAAGGACGGGATCGCGCAGAAGGAGCAGCGGCGGTCGCAGCCGGAGGCCAGCTTCACCGAGGCCACCGGGCTGGTGTCCAGGCGGCGGCGCAGCGGCGCGCGCGGCCCGGAGGCCGGGGCCAGCCCGTCCGGCAGGTCGGCCGGGGGCGTGTCCTGGGCGTGGCCGGGCAGCGCCACCGCGGGGGCGGCCTGGCGCTCGGCGGGGCTGATCGGCAGGAGCTTGCGGCGGTCGCGCGGGGTGTGGGCCTCCACGCTGCCGCCGCTGAGGATGGTCTGGAGCCGGTTGGAGATGTCGGCGTAGTCGTCGAAGCCGAGGACTCCGTCGGCTTCGGGCAGGGCCTCCGCGAGCTCCTTGCCGTAGCGCTCGGCCATGCAGCCGACCGCGACGACGGCCTGGGTCTTGCCGTGATCCTTGAGATCGTTGGCTTCCAGGAGGGCGTCTACGGAGTCCTTCTTCGCGGCTTCGACGAAGCCGCAGGTGTTGACGACGGCGACGTCCGCATCGGCGGCGTCCTCGACGAGCTCCCAGCCATCCGCCGCCAAGCGGCCTGCGAGCTCCTCCGAGTCCACCTCGTTACGGGCGCAGCCAAGAGTGACAAGGGCGACGGTACGGCGTTCGGGCATGGACTCAAGAGTACTTCGTCCAGCCGCCGGCCCCTGCCGGGTGCCCCGACCAGCAGTGATCCCCGGGGCGCGGTGCTGTGCCCCGGGGATCCCGGTGGTGCTTTTCGTTCCCGGCCGCCGGCGCCTTCCACCGGATTCCGTTTCCGGATTCCGGAGCGGCCGGGACGGGCGGCTCAGCCCTCCTGTGCGGGAGTGTCGCGCTGGTCGTCCTTGGTGTAGGTCAGCCGCTCCACCTGGCCCGGCTGGAAGACGTCCTTGATCTCCTTGCCGTTCACGAACAGCTTGACCGCACCGGCGTCGCCGAGGACCAGGTCCACGGCCTCCTTGTCGGTGAAGGTCTTGGAGTCGCCCTGTTCGAGCATGCCGTCGAACAGCAGCCGGCCGTTGGCGTCCTTCGCGGAGATCCAGCTCTGGCCCTCCACCGCCGACAGCACGACCGTGACCATGTCCTTGGGGGCGGCGGCAATGGCGCTGTCCGAGGGCTCGGGGCGGGGCTGCTGGGGCTTCGGGGCCGCCGGCTTGACCGGCGCGGGCTGCTTGGGCGCCGGCTGCGGGGAGACGGATCCCTCCGCCACCGGCTTCTTCCGGGGCTCGTCCTCGCCGTTGAACATGGTGAAGCCGACGAAGCCGATCACGGCGACGATGGCCGCGACCATGGCGGCGGTCCAGTTCGGCCGCTGCCGCTCGGGCCGGATCCGCTCCGCCTCGAACAGGGGTGCGGCCGGGGTGGGGGCGGGACGGCCGCCGTGGTCGGCGTCGTAGCGCTCGACCAGAGGTTCCGGATCGATGCCGACGGCGCGTGCGAGCGTACGGATGTGGCCGCGTGCGTAGACGTCGCCACCGCAGCGGGAGAAGTCGTCCTCCTCGATCGCGTGCACGATCGGGATGCGGACGCGAGTCGTTCCGCTGACCTCGTCGACGGTGAGGCCGGCACGGATGCGGGCCTTCTTCAGGACACGCCCGATCGAGGGCCGGTCGTCGTTCGAAGGCCGGTCTTCTTCGGGAGAGTTGGAGTTGCCGATGGACACGAGGGCGCCTTTCGAGCGTGTAGCCACCTGCTGGACGTCCAGTCTAGGGGGGTGACGAAAGGGGGGAGCAACCGGAGGGCGGCCTCTGTACGCCATCGGTATGGCTCTGTGTCCGGATGAGCCCGGACGAGCCGGATGGCGGTCCAGCTCCGCCCCTTCCCTCAACTTGACGCACGCCCGGGGGAAACGGTTTCCCCCCGATATCGAACGGGTGAGACTCAGGGACCTTCGCCGCGGATGACCGCCAGCACCCCGTCCAGCTCGTCCGGTTTGACCAGCACGTCCCGCGCCTTGGAGCCCTCGCTGGGGCCGACGACCCCCCGGGACTCCATGAGGTCCATCAGCCGGCCGGCCTTGGCGAAACCCACCCGCAGCTTGCGCTGGAGCATCGAGGTGGACCCGAACTGGGTGGAGACCACCAGTTCGGCCGCCTGGCACAGCAGGTCCAGGTCGTCGCCGATCTCCTCGTCGATCTCCTTCTTCTGCTTCTGGCCGACCGTCACGTCCTCGCGGAAGACCGGGGCCATCTGGTCCTTGCAGTGCTGCACCACGGCCGCCACCTCGTCCTCGGTGACGAAGGCGCCCTGGAGCCGGACCGGCTTGTTGGCCCCCATCGGCAGGAAGAGCCCGTCGCCCTTGCCGATCAGCTTCTCCGCCCCCGGCTGGTCGAGGATGACCCGGCTGTCGGCCAGGGAGGAGGTGGCGAAGGCGAGCCGCGAGGGCACGTTCGCCTTGATCAGGCCGGTGACCACGTCCACCGAGGGCCGCTGGGTGGCCAGCACCAGGTGGATGCCCGCAGCGCGGGCCAGCTGGGTGATGCGGACGATGGCGTCCTCGACGTCGCGCGGCGCGACCATCATCAGGTCGGCCAGCTCGTCCACGATCACCAGCAGGTACGGGTACGGCTGGAGCTCCCGCTCGCTGCCCGGGGGCAGCGTGACCTTGCCCTCGCGGATGGCCTTGTTGAAGTCGTCGATGTGCCGGAAGCCGAAGGCCGCCAGGTCGTCGTAGCGCAGGTCCATCTCGCGCACCACCCACTGGAGGGCCTCGGCGGCCCGCTTGGGGTTGGTGATGATCGGGGTGATCAGGTGCGGGATGCCCTCGTACGCGGTCAGTTCCACCCGCTTGGGGTCCACGAGCACCATGCGGACGTCCTCCGGGGTGGCCCGCACCATCACCGAGGTGATGAGGCAGTTGATGCAGGAGGACTTGCCGGAGCCGGTGGCGCCGGCGACCAGCACGTGCGGCATCTTGGCGAGGTTGGCCATCACGTAGCCGCCCTCGACGTCCTTGCCGAGCGCCACGAGCATCGGGTGGTCGTCGTCCCCGTCCGCCAGGCGCAGTACGTCGCCCAGGTTGACCATCTCGCGGTCGGTGTTGGGGATCTCGATGCCCACGGCCGACTTGCCGGGGATCGGGCTGATGATCCGGACGTCCGGGCTGGCCACGGCGTAGGCGATGTTCTTGGTGAGCGCGGTGATCCGCTCCACCTTCACGGCGGGGCCGAGCTCCACCTCGTACCGGGTGACCGTCGGGCCGCGGGTGAAACCGGTGACGGCCGCGTCCACCTTGAACTCGGAGAACACGTTCGTCAGCGAGGCGACCACCGCGTCGTTGGCGGCGCTGCGCGTCTTGCCCGGGCCGCCCCGCTCCAGCAGGTCGAGCGAGGGCAGCGCGTACGTGATGTCCCCGCGCAGCTGGAGCTGCTCGGCGCGCGGCGGCAGCGGTCCGGAGCTCTCCGGCGGCGCCTTGGTGAGGTCCGGTACGACGACGGGCGCGGGCGGGGCCGGGGGCGGGGGCGGGACCACGGGCACGGCGGGGACGCCGACGGGAGCGGGCGGGCCGGCCACGGGCCCGGCCGGGGCGGGCACCGGGGTGGTGGTCTCGACCGGGGGCTGTGCGGTGACCCCCTGGGTCAGGTCGGCGACCAGGGGCGAGGGGGGCAGCCCGCCGAGCACGGCCCCGTCGAGGGCCGCGGCGGCGGCCGCGGCCACGTCCACCGCGTCCAGCGGCCGGTCCAGCGGCTGCCGGTCCGCCGGGCGGCGCGGCCGGCGGCGACGCCTGTCGAGCGCCGCCTCCTCGGCCAGGTCCACGGGGTCCACCGGTCCGGCCGGCCGGCGGGTGCGGGCCTGCCACTGCTCGGGGTCGTGCTCCCTCCCCGTGTCCGTGCCGTACGGGTCGTCCACGTCCGGGGCCACGATCCCGAGCCGCACCCCGAGCTGGCGCAGCCGCTGCGGGATCGCGTTGACCGGGGTGGCGGTGACCACCAGGAGGCCGAACAGGGTGAGCAGCACGAGCATGGGCACCGCGAGCGGCGCTCCCATGGTGAAGATCAGCGGCTGGGAGGCGGCCCAGCCCACCAGCCCGCCGGCGTCCCGCATGGCCTCGGTCCCGGCGTCCCGGCCGGGGGCGCCGCAAGCGATATGGACCTGTCCGAGCACGCCGACGATCAGGGCGGTCAGGCCGATGCCGATCCGCCCGTTGGCGTCGGTCTGCTCGGGGTGGCGGATGAACCGCACGGCCATGAAGCCGAACAGCAGCGGCACCAGCAGGTCGAGCCGGCCGAAGGCGCCGGTGACGAGCATGGTGACCAGCTCGCCGACGGGTCCGCGCAGGTTCGACCAGGTGCCCGCGGCGATGATCAGTGCGAGGGCGAGGAGCAGCAGCCCCACCCCGTCCTTGCGGTGGGCGGGGTCCAGGTTCCGGGCTCCGCGCCCCATGCCGCGGAACACGGCTCCCACCGCGTGGGCGGCGCCGAGCCAGACCGCGCGCACCAGCCGGACCACGCCTCCGGTGGGGGAGGGCGCCGGCTTCGGGGCGGCCTTCTTCGCGGGCGGGCGCTTTGCGGGCGCGGCCGCCTTCTTCGCGGGGGGCTTGCGCGCGGGCGCGGCCTTCTTCGCCGCCGGGGTCGCACGACCGGAGCGGGCCTTTGCGGTGCCCCCACTGCTCTGGGAACCCTTGCCGGAGGTACGTGAGGCCATGGGGGCGAGGTTACCGGTGCTTGCGGCGGCGGACACGTGTGCCCACCCCTTCACCCGTTCGTGTCGGGCCGCGCGTCGGCGGTTTGACGTACGGCCAGGCCCGAGGGCCGGGCCTGAGCGTGCGTCAGGTCTGTGCGGGCAGGACCGCGGCGGGGCCGCCCGCGCCCGGCTCCAGGGCATCCAGGGCCCGGCGCAGGCCGGTCAGTTTGCGCTCCAGATGGGCGGCCGTGGCCACGGCCGCCGCGTCCGCGGATTCGTCGTCGAGCTGCTTGGTGAGCGCCTCGGCCTGCTCCTCGACGGCGGCGAGCCGCGCCGAGAGTTCGGCCAGCAGCCCCGCGGACTCCTTGGTGCCGTTGCCCGGCTGACCGCCCTCCAGCTGGAGCCTCAGCAGGGCCGCCTGCTCCCGCAGTTGGCAGTTCTTCATGTAGAGGTCGACGAACACCGAGACCTTGGCCCGCAGCACCCACGGGTCGAAGGGCTTGGAAATGTAGTCCACCGCGCCCGCCGCGTACCCGCGGAAGGTGTGGTGGGGGCCGTGGTTGATGGCCGTGAGGAAGATGATCGGGATGTCCCGGGTCCGCTCACGCCGCTTGATGTGTGCCGCGGTCTCGAACCCGTCCATGCCCGGCATCTGCACGTCGAGCAGGATGACCGCGAAGTCGTCCGTCAACAGCGCTTTGAGCGCTTCCTCCCCCGACGACGCCCGGACCAGTGTCTGATCGAGCGCAGAGAGGATGGCCTCCAGCGCCAGCAGATTCTCCGGTCGGTCGTCGACCAGGAGGATCTTGGCTTTCTGCACCATGCCCTGTCCTCCTCGCCCCGGTGTGGGGCCTCCCCGACACGCAGAGCCCGCCCGTCCTTGTGCCGGTCATGGTAGCCCCACTCCCGAGATCGCCACACCCTGTCACCGAGATGTCACTGTGCTCGTAGCAGGAACGGCGTGGGAGAGCAGAAGGTTCCCCGTCTCCCAGCCGCCCGCGCCCGCCCCGACACCCAGCGTCAGCAGCCGTCCCCGGCACCCGCCCCGGCGGTCACTTCCCGCGCATCCACTGCTCCATGACGGTCAGGAGGTAGTCGGGATCGACCGGCTTGGTCACATAGTCGGAAGCGCCGGAGTCGATCGCCTTCTCCCGGTCCCCCTTCATCGCCTTCGCCGTCAGCGCGATGATCGGCAGCCCGGCGAACTGCGGCATCCGCCGGATCGCCGCGGTCGTCGCATACCCGTCCATCTCCGGCATCATGATGTCCATCAGGACGACCGTGACGTTGTCGTGCTGCTCCAGGACCTCGATGCCCTCCCGCCCGTTCTCCGCGTACAGCACCGCCAGCCCGTGCTGCTCCAGCACGCTGGTGAGCGCGAAGACGTTGCGTACGTCGTCGTCCACGATGAGCACCTTCTCGCCGTGGAAGTCGTACGTCCGCGGGGCCACCGGCTGCTCCTCCGGAACGCTCCCCCACAGTTCCTCACCGGCGGGCACCCCGTGCGGCTGCCCGGGCAGCGCCGCGGGCTGCCGCTCCGGGTCGCCCAGCCCCAGCCCCAGCGCCTTGCGGCGCCGCCGGAACAGCGTCGGACTGCCCGTCTGCCCGGCCGAGGGCTGGACCGCGCTGCCGGGCGCCGGGTGCGGGAAGGCGGTCTGCGCCGGCGGCAGCGCCGCGGCGGGCGCGGGCTCGGCCGGCGGCAGCTCGGCCGCCGGCATCCGCCGCGACAGGTCCGCCCGGCCGCCCGGAGCGGGCTGCGCGTAGCCCTGCGGGGGCAGCTCGCTCGGGTGCAGCGGCAGGTAGAGGGTGAAGGTGGAGCCCCGGCCGAGCTCGCTGGCCGCGTGGATCTCCCCGCCGAGCAGCCGGGCGATCTCCCGGCTGATGGACAGGCCCAGCCCGGTGCCCCCGTACTTGCGGCTGGTGGTGCCGTCGGCCTGCTTGAACGCCTCGAAGATCACCAGCATCTTCCCGGCCGCGATGCCGATCCCGGTGTCCGTGACCGAGAAGGCGATCAGGTCCCCGTCCGCCTCCTGCAGCGAGCCCGCCTCCAGCAGCTGCTGCCGGATCGCCACCGGCACGTCCGCCCCGGCCGGGCGGATCACCAGCTCCACCGCCCCACTGTCGGTGAACTTCACCGCGTTCGACAGCAGGTTGCGCAGCACCTGGAGCAGCCGCTGCTCGTCCGTGTGCAGGGTGGCCGGCAGCTCGGGCGAGACCCGCACCGAGAAGTCCAGCCCCTTCTCCGCCGTCAGCGGGCGGAAGGTGGCTTCCACGTAGTCCACCAGCTGCACCAGCGCGATCCGGGTGGGACTGACGTCCATCTTCCCGGCCTCCACCTTCGACAGGTCGAGGATGTCGTTGATCAGCTGGAGCAGGTCGGAACCCGCCCCGTGGATGGTCTCGGCGAACTCCACCTGCTTCGGGGAGAGGTTCCCGTCCGCGTTGTCGGCGAGCAGCTTGGCCAGGATCAGCAGCGAGTTGAGCGGGGTGCGCAGCTCGTGCGACATGTTCGCCAGGAACTCGGACTTGTAGCGCATGGAGACGGCGAGCTGCTCGGCCCGCTCCTCCAGCACCTGCCGGGCCTCCTCGATCTCGGTGTTCTTCACCTCGATGTCGCGGTTCTGCTGGGCCAGCAGCTCGGCCTTCTCCTCCAGTTCCGCGTTCGCGGCCTGCAGCGCCTTCTGCCGGTTCTCCAGCTCGTCCGAGCGCTCCCGCAGCTGCTCGGTCATCTCCTGGGACTGCTTGAGCAGCACCTCGGTCTTGGAGTTGACGCTGATGGTGTTGACGCTCGTGCCGATCATCTCGGCGATCTGGCTGAGGAAGTCCTTCTGGATCTGGGTGAACGGCTGGAAGGACGCCAGCTCGATCACCCCGAGCACCGTCCCCTCGAAGAGCACCGGCAGCACGATCACGTGCGCCGGCGGGGCCTCCCCGAGTCCGGAGGAGATCTTCAGGTAGCCGGGCGGGGTGTTCTCGACGAGGATGGTCCGCTTCTCCTCCGCGACCGTCCCGATCAGCCCCTCCCCCGGCCGGAAGACGGTCGGCATCGCACTGCCCGCGTACGCGTAACTGCCCCGCATCCGCAGCTCGTACGGGCCGCCCGCGCCGAGCTCGGCCCCGAGGTCGTCGGCCCCGCCGGTGGGCTGCGCCAGGTAGAACGCCCCGTGCTGCGCGGACACCACCGGGGTCAGCTCGCTCATGATGAGCCCGGCCACGTCGTCCAGCTCCCGGCGGCCCTGCATCAGGCCGCCGATCCGGGCCAGGTTGCCCTTGAGCCAGTCCTGCTCCTTGTTGGCCAGGGTGGTGTCGCGCAGGTTGACGATCATCGTGTTGATGTTGTCCTGGAGGACCTGGATCTCGCCCGCCGCGTCCACGTCCACCTTGAGGCTCAGGTCCCCGCGGGTCACCGCGGTCGCCACGGCCGCGATCGCACGGACCTGCCGGGTCAGGTTCCCGGCCATCTCGTTCACGGACTCCGTCAGGTCCCGCCAGGTGCCGTCCACGTCCCGGACCCGGGCCTGGCCGCCGAGGATGCCCTCGGTGCCCACCTCGCGGGCCACCCGGGTCACCTGCTCGGCGAACGAGGACAGCTGGTCCACCATCGTGTTGATGGTGGTCTTGAGCTCCAGGATCTCCCCGCGCGCGTCGATGTCGATCTTCTTGGTCATGTCGCCCTTGGCGATGGCGGTGGTGACCATGGCGATCTGGCGGACCTGGCCGGTCAGGTTGGAGGCCATGCTGTTCACGGACTCCGTGAGGTCCTTCCACGTACCGGAGACCCCGGGCACGTGCGCCTGACCGCCCAGCCGGCCCTCGGTGCCCACCTCGCGGGCCACCCGGGTCACCTCGTCCGCGAACGAGGACAGGGTGGTCACCATCGTGTTCACGGTGTCCGCGAGCTGGGCGACCTCGCCGCGCGCCTCCACCGTGACCTTCTTGGTCAGATCGCCGTTGGCGACCGCGGCCGAGACCTGCGAGATGTTGCGCACCTGCACCGTCAGGTTGTTGGCCATCAGGTTGACGTTGTCGCTGAGGTCCTTCCAGATGCCGGTGACCCCGCGCACCCGGGCCTGGCCGCCGAGGATGCCCTCGGTGCCCACCTCGCGGGCCACCCGGGTCACCTGCTCGGCGAACGAGGACAGCTGGTCCACCATCGTGTTGACGGTCGTGACCAGTTCGAGGATCTCGCCCTTCGCGTCGACCGTGATCTTCTTCGACAGGTCGCCCATGGCCACCGCCGTCGTGACCTCGGCGATGTTGCGCACCTGCGAGGTCAGGTTGTTCGCCATGAAGTTGACGGACTGGGTGAGGTCCTTCCAGGTGCCGGAGACCCCCTTCACCTCCGCCTGGCCGCCGAGGATGCCCTCCGTGCCCACCTCGCGGGCCACCCGGGTCACCTGCTCGGCGAACGAGGACAGCTGGTCCACCATCGTGTTGAGGGTGTTCTTCAGCTCCAGGATCTCCCCGCGGGCGTCCACGTCGATCTTCTGCGACAGGTCGCCCCGCGCCACCGCCGTCGCCACCTGCGCGATGTTGCGCACCTGCGAGGTCAGGTTCCCGGCCATGCCGTTCACCGAGTCCGTGAGGTCCCGCCACACGCCGGCCACGCCCGGCACCTGGGCCTGCCCGCCGAGCCGGCCCTCCGTACCCACGTCCCGGGCCACCCGGGTCACCTGCTCGGCGAAGGCGGAGAGCTGGTCCACCATCGTGTTGATGGTGTTCTTCAGCTCCAGGATCTCCCCGCGGGCGTCCACGTCGATCTTCTGCGACAGGTCGCCCCGCGCCACCGCGGTCGTGACCTGCGCGATCTGGCGCACCTGCGAGGTCAGGTTCCCCGCCATGAAGTTGACGGAGTCCGTCAGCTCCTTCCAGGTGCCGGAGACGCCCTCCACCCGGGCCTGCCCGCCGAGCCGGCCCTCGGTGCCCACGTCCCGGGCCATGCGGGTCACCTGGTCCGCGAACGAGGACAGCTGGTCCACCATCGTGTTCACGGTGTTCTTCAGCTGGAGCATCTCGCCGGACACATCCACGGTGACCTTCTGCGACAGGTCGCCGTTGGCCACCGCGGTGGTCACCTGAGCGATGTTGCGCACCTGCCCCGTCAGGTTCCGGAACGCGGTGTTCACCGAGTCGGTGAGGTCCTTCCACGTACCCGCCGCACCCGGCACCTGCGCCTGGCCGCCGAGTTCGCCCTCCACACCGACCTCGCGGGCCACCCGCGTCACCTCGGCGCCGAAGGACTGGAGCTGGTCCACCATCGTGTTGACGGTGTTCTTCAGCTCCAGCATCTCGCCGGCCACGTCGACCGTGACCTTCTGCGACAGGTCGCCGTTGGCCACCGCGGTGGTCACCTGAGCGATGTCCCGCACCTGCGTGGTCAGGTTCCGGAAGACCGTGTTCACCGAGTCGGTGAGGTCCTTCCACGTACCCGCCGCACCCGGCACCTGCGCCTGGCCGCCGAGCAGGCCCTTCGCGCCCACCTCGCTCGCCACGCGGGTGACCTCGTCCGCGAAGGTCCGCAGGGTCTCCGTCATCTGATTGATCGTTTCGGCCAGCTGCGCCACCTCGCCGCGCGCGCTCACCGTCACCTTCTGCGACAGGTCTCCGTTGGCCACGGCCGTCGTGACCTGCGCGATCCCCCGCACCTGGGCGGTCAGGTTCCCCGCCATCGTGTTGACGGAGTCCGTCAGGTCCTTCCACACGCCCGCGACCCCCGGCACCTGCGCCTGGCCGCCGAGTTCGCCCTCCGTACCCACCTCCCGGGCCACGCGCGTGACCTCGGAGGAGAACGAGGACAGCTGGTCCACCATCGTGTTCACGGTGTTCTTCAGCTGGAGCATCTCGCCGGCCACGTGCACCGTGACCTTGCGCGACAGGTCGCCCTTGGCCACCGCCGTCGTCACCAGGGCGATGTCCCGCACCTGCGCGGTGAGCCGGTACGCCATCGTGTTGACGGAGTCCGTCAGGTCCTTCCAGGAGCCCGACATGCCCCGGACCTGCGCCTGGCCGCCGAGCTTGCCCTCGGTGCCGACCTCCAGAGCGACCCGCGTCACCTCGTCGGTGAACGCCGACAGCTGGTCCACGAGGTTGTTGACCGTACGCCCGACCTTCAGGAACTCCCCGCGCAGCGGGTGTCCGAGCCCGTCGGGCGACTGGGTCCGCAGGTCCATCCGCTGGTCGAGGTCGCCCTCGGCGACCGCCGACAGCACCCGGCCGACCTCCGAGACCGGCCGGGCCAGATCGTCGACCAGCGCGTTCGACGCGTCGATCGCGGCCGCCCAGGACCCCTCGCAGGCCCCGGTCTCCAGCCGCTCGCTCAGCTTGCCCTCGCGGCCCACCGTCCGCCGGACCCGGGAGAGTTCCCCGGTCAGGTGCAGGTTCCGGTCGGCGACCTCGTTGTAGACCGCGGCGATCTCCGCCATCAGCCCGTCGCCCGAAACGGTCAGCCGCTTGCGGAAGTTCCCGTCCCGCATCGACACCAGTGCCGTCAGCAACCGGTTCAGGGCGGCGGTGTCCACTTCCGTGGTCCCGTTCCGCCGGGACCGCCCGCCCTTCGCACGCGTACTGGTACGCCGCGCCGCCACGCCAGACTCCACCGTGTCCCTCCCGAAAGGGTCGACCGCTCTGCCCGGGCTCTTCAGCCAAGCCTTCCCAGTGTTTCACCCTGGCCGAACCAGGCCATAACACTTCGGCACCTTCGTACAACGACCCGGCCCCCTGGGGGGAATCCCGTCGGAGCACACCCGTACCGACCGCGAAGGTAAGTAACCTGGCATCCGACTGTCCAACCGCTCCGGTCCGCCCGGCAGGGGCGGGGGTGCACACATCGGCGCAGACACACCGGGCACCGGAGGGGTGGTCCGATGCCGGAGCCGGGCCCTGCAACACGATCGGGGAGTCCTGTGATCACGGCCCGGGCGGCTGCCTGCTTCGAACCGGTTCCGCGCTCCGTCGCCGCCGCCCGCGCGTTCGTCCGCGACACCCTCCAGGGGTGGGGCTTCGCCGACATCGTCGACGACGCCGTCGTCCTGACCAGCGAACTCGTCACCAATGCGGTGATCCACGCCGGCACCAGCGCGGACGTCCTCGTCCTGCGCTCCGCCGACGAAAGCATCCGCGTCGAGGTCGCCGACCGCTACCCCGAGCGCGAGGTCCCCCTCCAGCACCCCGAGCGCGGCCTCCCCGCACCCGACCAGGAGAGCGGCCGCGGCCTCATGCTCTGCTCCGCCCTGGCCACCCGCTGGGGCGTGGACTACGCACCGACCCGCAAGCACGTCTGGTTCCAGCTGGACCTGCCGGCCCGTCCCGTCGGCACCCGGTACGCCGGGCCCGCCCTCCCCGACCAGCAGCTCCCCGTCGCGGACAGCAGGGTCCGGGTCGCCGTCCTCCAGATCGCCACCGACGGCACCGTCACCACCTGGAACGAGGACGCGGAGCACCTGTTCGGCTACCCGGCGGCCAAGGTGGCCGGCCGGCCCCTCGGGGAGCTCGCCGCCTGGCCGCACACCCCCGGCACCGGCACCGGCCTCGCCGAGGCCCTCGCGCTCTCCCGCTGGGAGGGCAGCTACGGCATCCGCTGCTCCGACGGCCGCGTGATCCCCGTCTACGCCTCCCACCTGCGCGTACGGGATGCCCAGGGCGCCGCCTCCACCGTCTGCCTGCTCGTCCACGAGCACGAACGCGCCGTCCTCCAGACCCCGGCCCGCACCCAGACCGCCGCGGAACCCGGCCAGCACGCCGAGACCCGCACCGCCGACCCCTTCGAGGTGTTCATCGGCTCCCCGGCCCCGGACGACCTCGACAGCCTGCTCCAGCGCACCGTGGAACGGGCCCGCGACATGCTCGACGCGGACGCCGCCTTCCTCCTCCTCGCCACCGACGACGAGACGGAGCTGGAGGTCCGGGCCACCACCGGGCTGCCCTCCACCCGCCAGCGCTTCGCCCGCGTCCCCGTCGAAGCCGGCACCGGCCGCTACGGCTCGGCGCGCATGCCCGCGGTCCACGACGACCTCGGCGCGGTCCCCGGAGCGGTCCCCCTGCTCGGCGGCACCGGCATGCGCTCGGTGGTCACCGTCCCCCTGAAGGTGGAGGGCCGGCTCACCGGCTCCCTGGGGGTCGCCACCGAAGCCCCGGGCCGCTACTCCAACGAGGAGGCCCTGCGCCTCCAGTTCGCCGCCGACCGCATCGCGCTCGCCGTGGAGTCCGCCCGCCTGGGCGAACTGGAGCGCCTGCGCCGCGGCTCCCTGTCCTTCCTCGTCGAGGCCTCCGACCTCCTGGCCGGCACCCTCGACCGGGACCAGACCCTGGCCCTGATGGCCCAGATGACCGTCCCCACCCTCGCCACCTGGTGTGCCGTCTACACGATCGCGGACCCGGCCTCCGACCCGCACCTCGCGTACGTGCTCCACGAGGACGAGGACCGGATCGACGGCCTGAAGGCCCTCCTGACCCGGATCAGCCCGCCCGAGCCGGTGAACACCCCCGGCGCCCGCCCGTGGCCCGCCCCCGCCGAGGCCGCACACCAGGCCGCCCTGCGGACCTCCATGCGGGCCCTCGACCACGGCGCCCACGAGGGCCCCACGGGCCGCACCCCCGGCCTCGGCTCCATCCTGGCGACGGCCGCGGCCGTGGGCGGCGAGACCGTCGTCCTGCCCCTGATGGCCCGGAACCGGGTCATCGGCATGCTCACCCTCGGCAAGCCCACGGACGAGCACTTCCGCCAGGAGATCGTCGAGCTGGCCGAGGACCTCTCCCGCCGCGCCGCGCTCGCCCTGGACAACGCACGCCTCTACTCGGAGCGCATGGCGATCAGCCGGTCCCTCCAGCGCAGCCTGCTGCCGCCCAGCGCCCCGGCCATCCCGGGCGTCGAGGTGGAGGTCATCTACCGGGCCGCCGGCGAGGGCAACGAGGTCGGCGGCGACTTCTACGACGTCTTCCCCATCCGCGACGGCGCGTACGGCTTCGCCATCGGCGACGTCTGCGGCACGGGCCCCGAGGCCGCGGCCGTCACCGGCCTGGCCCGGCACGCCCTGCGCCTCCTGGCCCGCGAGGGCTTCGGCGGCCCGGCGGTCCTGGAGCGGCTGAACGCGGCCATCCTCGACGAGGGCACCCGCAGCCGCTTCCTCACCCTCCTGTACGGCGAGCTCCGCCCCCGCCAGGACGGCGGCGCCCACCTCAAGCTGGTGTGCGCCGGCCACCCGCTGCCGCTGCGCCTGCGCCCCGACGGCCGGGTGGAACCGGCCGCGGAACCGCAGCCGCTGCTCGGTGTCATGGAGGACCTCGACCTGTACGAGGAGAACGTGACGCTCGATCCGGGGGACGTCCTGCTGTGCGTCACGGACGGGGTCACCGAACGCCGGGAAGGCAGCCGCATGCTGGGCGACGACGGCCTCACAGACGTCCTGACCACCTGTACGGGGCTCACCGCGGGAGCGGTGGCCGCCCGGGTGCTCCGCGCGGTGGAACGGTTCGCAGCCGAGCCCGCCTCGGACGACATGGCCATCCTGGCCTTCCGGATTCCGGAGCCCCGCAGGGCCGACTGAGTGACCGGTCCTCGGCCGGTCCCGCCGCCTGCGCAGCGGGACCCGGCCGAGGACCGTACCGGAAACGCAAAAAGGCCCCCGCCAGATGGCGGGGGCCTTTTCCTTGGAGCCCTTTAACGGAATCGAACCGTTGACCTTCTCCTTACCATGGAGACGCTCTACCGACTGAGCTAAAAGGGCGGGTTGTTCGGCGGCGTCCT